>CAIOXL010000039.1 GCA_903862245.1 uncultured Geobacteraceae bacterium
TCGCTCAAAAACCTCTACGATGGCCGGATCGTATGTGTTGAGCTTGATGGTGTACTGGGGCATATCAAGCTCACTTTCCACCGGCAAGTGACAGAAAACCCCTTGCATTGGCAAATTCAGGCTCGGGCAGGATAACGACTTCAATGTTTTTGGCCGGGAATCCATCCTTGAGCAGAGCAGCGCCACCGCCGAACAGCAGCACTCGATCAAAATCCGCATGCATTCCAACGTGTGCCTGCAATTCCCCCTGTCCAACTTCGACAACTATTCGTCCTCTGGAGGCGAGATCAGGGAGGCGGCGACGCGGCTCGCCTTCAACATGGCCGACTTTCGCAGTGGCGGCGCTTTCGGCAGGTTTTTCAACGGCAGAAGCACCTTCGACATTTCCAACGACGATTTCGTTGTCCTGGAACTTGAACACCTCCTGCCGAAGAAGTCTCTCTTCAAGGTTGTCACCCTTCAGGTGATCAATGCCGTCACCATGGACCTGTACCTTTCCGACCGGTCCGACCGGCGTCTGGTCTGTTTCGATGAAGCATGGCAGTTCCTCGGTGAGAGTTCGACCCTCAAACAGGTCATCGAGGAGGGGTACCGGAGGGCGCGAAAGTATCACGGCTCATTCACCATTTGCCTTCAGTCGGTCCTCGATACTCTCCGGTTCGGGGCTGTCGGCAACGTCATCAGGGAAAATTCCGCTTTCAAGTTCTATCTGGAGTCGCCAGCGTTCGAGGAGGCCAAAAACCAGGGGGTGCTGGACTATGACGACTTCACCATGCAGATCCTGAAGTCGACAAAAAGTGTGAAGCCGAAATACTCCGAAATTTTCATGGACACGCCGCTGGGGATCGGTGTCGGCAGACTCACTGTCGATCCTTTTTCGTATTATGCCTTCACCTCTGACGGCGAAGAGATCGCGGAAATCGACATGATGGTGAATACAGGGATGAGTTATGAGGATGCAATCCGTGAGATGGTCAGAAAATATCGCAGCAATTAGTCTCTTCATTGCCGTCATGGCGGGTAGTTCCTTCGCCGGAACTTATGATGACGGTAAAACTGCAGGATCGTCATCGGCGCAATCGGCACTCTCTCATTTCGGAAACCAGGATAAGTCGAACCAGAACATCTCCCAACCGATGACGAGCCCGACGAATCTTATGCAGACGGTAGATGGCTCGCAAAGCTTTCAGGCAAATCTCACGGCGCCGGCGTCGGCAAAGTTTCTTGAAGTTTTCATCCAGCCTGCTGGGACCGGTGATTTGCAAAAGGTGATGATCAGCCAGGACCTCAACACCGATGGAGTGATCGATTACGTCTATAACCTGCCGCGGCCTGTTTCCGGAGTCTGCGGCAACGGCTACATCGCCTGTGATCCGGCTACATGGAACAATTGCCAGTATTTTAAATGGACTGCCGGTCCTGACGGAAAAATCGCGGACGCTGCTGCGTCGATTACCGATCTTGGTGGCTGTTACTGCATAAACAGCAGCTGCGGCAGTAACCTCGTCTGGTCGAACAGCTCTGTGATTCTTCAGGATCTGGGGGGTGGGATCGTCAACGCCATACACAATGGCAACACGGCGTTTACCATCACCAACGTCAGCTATGACCTTACGACCATTGACTACTTCGGCCGGGTGACGGGGAACACAACCACCGCAACCGCTTCGGTCGCCTCACTTGCCTCATCACCTACGGTCAGCACACTCACCGGTTATTACTCAAACTGGCCTGCGCTTACCAGCGCACGTGACAACTCTGCCATTGCCCAGTCCACCGATCCCAATAGCCTCTACTACCTGATCTCCAATTCCGGCGCGGCCACCCAGGCGAGCGGGAAGTCGAGTTCCTGCACAGTTATGCGCAACAGTTCCGTGCAGACCACAACACGGACGATCAACAATTCGGGGAGCGGTCAGGCATGCACCGACCACTTGATTTTTATTCAGGTCCACAAGGTCAGCGATTCCGAGTACCAGCTGCAGTACATCAATACATGCCCTGCGGGGCTCAGTTGCCCCTATCAAAACTGCAACGACAACCCTGGCGGTAACGGTTGGCATGTCATCAAGGACGTTGTTCTCTCGCCACCAGACCCGAACAAACTGGAAAAAATGATGCAGGCAAACCTGTCACTCTCCAACATCCAGGGTCCGGGGTGCTCATCAGGTTCCGGTTCCGTTGACGGGATCATCAACGGTTTTGACAGCCCCGTCCAGACAAGTGCGGCATGTCCTGCATCTGGGGCCCAATTCCCGACATTCGACTGGAGCTACTACTTTCAGATCAAGGAAGACCAGTATGTCGAAGGGGTGGACGATCAGTGCGCTACGCTTGAGAACGACTCAACTTGCCGGCTACAGAGCGAGACGGTGGACGGGGTTCAAACTTTCTCGAATTTCAACTCCACAGGCCTGACGCCTCTTCCAACTTGTCGTAACTTCACCGGGCAGGTCGGAACCAATACCATCTGCCGCAACTGGTGGCAGAAGAACCGCACCTATGTCTGCGGCAACCAGGCGTACGACTTCTCCGCGATCGGGACCAGGTTTGGCACGGTCGTAACGTCCACCACGGACAACACGGCCAGCCTCGACTTCCAGGACAAAATGCTTACGGCGGGCGGTTGGGCCGTCTCTAACGACAGCATCACTCTTCCGGGGCGCGACCCGTCTTCTACCTGCGAGCAGGCCTGTAAGACCAGAGTCCCGAAGACTGACACCCAGGTGACTGTTTCAGGCGACGTGACGGCAATGAGGAATCCCGCCACCTCCTACGATTATTTCTACAGAGTGTGCGACCAGAACAACAATTGTCCCTTGGGCACCGGTGAAGAGATCGTCGAGGACTGCCAGTGCATCAACGAATTCGCCGAAGCTGCAACTATCATCCAGACGCTACGGGTTGCGGGGAAAGACACCATCTGCAGCACCGGATCCAAAAAACCTTTATAGGTCGAGGTAAGACAGCATGATCTTCCGGATCATTTACGCAGTTATATACTCAGCTCTGGTGGTAATCCTGACCGGCATTCCGCAAGCTGCTCTCGCCGTCGTAAGCTGCCAGGACACGATCAACCCGAATACGAACATCCGCTACAGTGACGCCCTCGTCTCCTTCAAGGCATACAACGGCAGGACCTACGCTATCGCGAAGTCGGCGGCGACGGGCGGCACGTCGGCAGCGGAAAGCTTCTTCGATTTTTTGGCCAACATCACCCGTGCCTATGCGATGACCGGCGACAGTACCGGTTCTCTCAAAAATCTCCTGTCTCTTGGCCAGTACGGCGCGGCCACACCGGTGCAAATCGATAGCGCCGATACCAAACAATTTATATTGACACAGTTCGGCAAATACCTGGGAACCGCATCCACACCCCAGAGTACCTATATCAACGCATGGAAGGAGTATGGCTCCGGTGGGTTCAGCGCCATCGACGGGACCGCTCTTTCCTATACCAATTGGGTTTCTCCCGTTTACGTTGGTCAGGATCCTCAGGCGGTCGTCATGGGGGCGGACGGAACATGGTCAAGCGGGCTCGACGGAGCAAGGAGCTCGCAGATCGTACAGTTCGACGGCACGCTCGATTGCGCAGTAACGTTTCCTTCACCTGGATCAGGTACAACAACGACCACACCGCCGACTGGTTCAACAACTTCGACCGGACCAGATCTTTCCAAGCCGGTATGTGGTCAGGACCTGAAGGGCGATGGGTACGCCGGTGACCCTGGAGATACCGCCAACTGTCTTCAAACGGCACAGGGACTGTTCTGTCCAGTGGGCTCGGTAGATTGTGTGGAAAGCTATTCCGCTCCGGTCTGCCCGGCGGGATCGACGTTGAACACTTCGCGGGACATGTGCCAGGCGGTTGCTACTGTCACATGTGGCGCCGGCTATACATACGACGCCTCGCTGGACAAGTGCGTGGAACCGGTTACCTGTCCGGACGGTGGCACCTTCAATCCGGTAACGGATCAATGCGAAAAGCTGGTGATGAACCAGTGTCCTGCCGGTTACACCTATGACAGCACCCTTGATGTCTGCCGAATGAGCGCGGACTGCTCAGGAGGGACGCTGAACCCGACAAAGGACCGCTGTGAGATTCCACCCACCTGGAACTGTCCGACAGGGTTTACCTATAATGCAACCAGTGGGAAATGCGAGGCAAGCCCCTATTGTCCTACCGGAACAACGTACAACGCCAGCCGTGACCGGTGTGAAGCTCCGCTCGGGAGTTGTCCAGCCGGGTACACCTATAATATGGTACTCGACAAATGCACCGCTGCCGTGAGTTGCCCATCAGGCGGAAGCCTCAACGGCACCACGGACAAATGCGAGATCAGCAGTTCCATCTCGTGTCCCTCCGGGACCATCTATAATCCGGCCACCGGCAAGTGCGAAGCGTCTCCCACGTGCGCCTCACCCGGATCGTACAACCCGGTCTACGATCTTTGCCTTACTCCTTCGACCGGGACCACCTGCCCTACCGGCTATACCTACAACGCTACTTACGGCAGCTGTATAGCGAGTCCATCCTGTGTCGGCGGAATATATAACAGCACGACCGACAGATGCGAAGTCGCTTCGACGTACAGTTGCTCAGATGCCAGCTATGTCTTCAATGCCGGGACAGGCCGTTGTGAAAAAGCGCCCGCCTGTAACCAGGGGACCTACAACACCACCTATAACGTCTGTCTTCAGAGCATTTCCCATACCTGTCCTTCCGGATACACCTATAATTCGACAACTGGCCGGTGCGAGATATCCCCGCAGTGTTCGGTGGGCACGTTCAATCCGGTGACGAATCAATGCGAGTACGGAGCGGTCTGTGTCCAGGGAACACTCAATTCGGTAACCGGGAAATGCGACATGATCGTTAATGCTCCTGTTTCGTTGTACACAAACAGGAGCCCATACTGTTATTACGATTATAATAACCCATACTGTAATCCCGGTTATGTCTTGAATAATGACGGTTATGGCGATTACACCTGTGAAGGATGTCTTACTTCTTCACTATATTGTGATGATGGTAATGGCGGTTATTATCCATGCAGCTACTATACTTGTAGCGATAACGTTCAATATCCGTATCTGTGTCAGCAAATTGATCGGGGCTGCCATTTCGGTCCAACTGCATGGGGGATGTCTTTTAGCAGTTCGGGCGGGACGGGAACCTTTACCAATAACGCTTGTGGCGATCCCGATGTCGGCGTCGTAAAGGATGCCTACGTGCAATACCGCTGTGGTGGCAGCATCTATACCACCTACAGCGGGGAAAACCGTTCAGCGACAATTTCTTGCCCCACCAACGATTTTTTGTGGATCGACGGGTATTATTACACATCCAGTGATGGCATGACCGTGTGCCCTGCGGGAACGACACCCCAGATCGATTACAAAGGGTGGGCCACGCAATGCACCTACACCAGCTCAAACGAAGCTCAGAATAACCCTACCTGCTCATACGGCGGAAATCTTCAAGGGACCAAGTGCCAGGTCAACCCTACCTGCCCGGGGGGTAGTTTCGATTACACCGCTCATGTTTGTTATGCCGCTTATACCCCTACCTGTCCGATCGGCACTACTTACGACAGCAGCATAGGCTCATGCACCGTTGCTCCTACCTGTACAAACGGACTTCTCGACGGCAACCAGGATGTCTGCTATCAGAGCGCCACCACCGGCTGCCCAAGTGGTTATATTCTTTCCGGCTCTGTCTGCACTGCAACTCCTTCTTGCGCCTCGGGAGGTGCCCTGGACGGCTCGATAGATTTCTGCAAGGCAGCTCCGACCTGGAATTGTCCGACCGGGTACTCCTTCAGCGGTACGTATGGCCAGTGCTACCGGACTGTCAATTGTGGCGCCGGCTCCCTGAACTCCTCCCTAGATATCTGCCAGCAGTCATATTCACTCACCTGTCCCTCCGGGTACGCGCTGAACGGAACTACTTGTCAGACCTCTCCTTCGTGTGTAGCCGGGGGGAGTTACAACGCCTCCCTTGATCTCTGTGATGGCGGTTCGAACGTCTGCAGCCCGCCACTTGCTCTCGATACCTCCGTGGACACGTGCTACCAGCCGGCAAGTTGTTCCGGTGGAACACTCAACGCTGCAACAGACAAGTGCGAGGCCGCTCCGACTGTGAATTGCGGCGCCTGGAGCTGGGACAGTGCGGCCCTAGTCTGCTATTCCCCTCCCGTTTGCAATCTGGGTGCATATGATGTCACTGCCGACGAATGCCGGGCCACGGTCACCAAGAATTGCGGCACTTATGGCTGGTCATCGTCGCAAGGCAAGTGCACCTGGCAAATAGTCTGTCCGAAGGACGGCAGCTATTCTCTCAGCAACACAGTTGTCTACTCCACAACACTTGACGAATGCGTATCCGACGCCCAGCACACATGCCCTGCCGGGACCGCGTATAACGGACTTCCCATAGAAAAATGCGAGGCAATTCCGATCTGCACCGGTAACGGGATCTATAACTCGACGGTCCATAGCTGCTTCCTCGGAATGAACACCTGTCCCTTGGGTACCCAGTATATGTGCATGAACAACCAGGGGACGATGCAATGCTCTCCCAATCAGTGCTTCACGGCCGGTACGAGCGGCACCGAGCAGACGACGACCATGGACCAGTCGATGATGCAGAACGACGGCCAGGTGGACCAAAACGGGAACTGTCTCGACCAACTCTACGTCTTCAACGGTAAGGCCTCCCGCTGCCGGCCTCCGGGGCTCACTGTAGGTGAGATCAATAATTGCTGCGATAGCAACAAAGTCGGTTCGGACGACATGGGGAGCAACATTTCCACGGCGGCAAATGGTATCCAGACCGCATACGAGCTTGGTCAGGTTGCCTATTATGGGAATGCGCTTGCCGCGGGGACCGCGCAGATAGCGAGTATTACCACGACTGCATCCGGAACGGTCACAGGGATGACGGTCGTCACGGCGTCCGGTTCGACAGCGACCCTCTCCGGGGCAACGGCCACCGGCGCCTACGGTGCATTGGCGAGCGGAGCGTCCGGAGCAGAGGCTGTTTCCGCCGGTATTACCGAATATGTCGGGGCACTCCTGAACCCGGCAACCATTGTGGTTGCTTTAGTTGTGATGGCGGTCATGAAGGTACTGATGGGAAACGGATGCGATCAGGGCGACATCCAGACCGGCATGCAGGCAGCTTCAAAGGATTGCCACTACATCGGCGATTACTGCGAAAAGAAGTGGCCCCTCGTTGGCTGCATCCAGAAGGCGAAAGGGTACTGCTGTTTCAATACCAAGATGGCTCGGATCATCCACGAACAGGGACGGCCGCAACTACAGTCGTTCGGTGCGGACGGCGGCTGGGGAAGCCCAAACGCACCCAACTGCCGTGGTTTCACCCCGGAAGAGTTCCAGGATCTTGATTTCTCCCGCATCGACCTCTCTGAATACTTCGGGGACATCGAGCAGAATCTCGGCACAGAGATCCAGGGTGCGCAGACTACGATCCAGAACAAGGTGCAGCAGCAATTTCAGGCAACAACGGGGGCCAAGTGATGAAGAAAATTTTTGTCGCGATGACGGCCGTTCTTTTTGCCTCTGGCGCTCATGCCAAGGGCCTGGGGACTTTCGGGGCGACATATGCAATTGCCGAGAGGGACGCCCTTGCCGAGATCGAGCAGAAAGCGAAGGGCATCGACTGGAGCAAGGTGATAAAGAGGACCTCCGTCGAGAAGTATGAAGGCCCGTCTGACCGGGCAAACCTCCCCCGCGCCGCCAGCGACAGGAGCTTCCCGGTGGACATGACGTACACCCTCCAGATGGATATCCCGGACGGCAAGGGTGGAGTTCTTTATCCGAGGGGGTACACCTTCAATCCTCTTGATTACGTCACCTTCGCAAGGACCCTCGTTGTCATTAACGGGAACGATCCGGAGCAGGTGAAATGGTTTGTCACATCGGAATACAAGGGGCGCATTGATGTGATGATCCTTCTCACGGAAGGCCCCTACCGGAGCTTGGGGAAGAAGCTCGACGTTCCATTGTTTTATGCGGACAGTACGATTGTTGAGCGGCTGCGGCTCTCAGCAGTCCCCTCGGTAGTGAGGCAGGAAGGAAGAAACATGGTGGTCTCGGAATTTGCCGTACCGCGTACTACCGGGAAACTTTCGGGCGGGAAGTAGAACTACAAATAAATCTTCAACCGATCGGCCAGGAGGAGTCATGGAAAACAATTTTAGTATTGCAGAGCGTCAGATGGGTGAGTTGATGAAATTGATAAACCCGGTTGTCTTTGCCGGTCTGAGCAATAAATCTGCCAAAGAACATCTATCCCGGTACCGAAGCCGTATTCAGGACATATAAAGTGTAAACCGACTACTCCATTTGAGGAAAAGGCAATGAACACGATTCCATTTAACAGCAGAGCCGTTCCTATTCTGGTAGCGGCGTTCTGGCTGATCACCGCCGCTGCCAATGCCGGAGCCGTCTGCAAGGGAACGCCGATCAATCCGGTGACGGATATATGTTGGCAGTGCATGTTTCCGGCTCAGATCGGCAGCGTCTCTTTCGGCATGGGTGAGGAAGGAGCGCCGGGGAACATCACCACTCCTGCCTGTGTCTGCCCCGACAGCAAGCAGGGGATCATTGTGGGGGTCTCCGTCGCCTTTTGGGAACATGCCCGGATGATCGAGACGGTGAAGGATCCGTACTGCTTCCCGATCCTGGGGACCGGCATGGACAACCCGAAGCCTGGCTTCTCATCCGGAACATCCAGGGGGCCGGGCCACAATGACAACGAATATTCGTTCCAGCAGGCACACTACTACACCTTCCCGGCCTGGTCGATCCTGAAGCTCTTCATGGATTTTCCCTGCGCCGAGCAGGGGGGATTTGACCTCGCTTACATGACCGAGGTGGACCCCATGTGGAATGACGACAGTCTTTCCTTCATCATCAATCCGGAAGCGCTATTGTTTGCCAATCCCGTTTCCCAGGTGGCCTGCGTTGCGGACAGCGTGGCCGCTACCGTGGCCACTCCCGTCGATCCCCTGTTTTGGTGCATGGGATCGTGGGGTTCGTTCTACCCCCTCACCGGGAGCGTGAATTCGAGCGATCCTCTGAGCGTCAACGCTGGCCTCGCCGCGCGAATGCTCTTCAAGCTCGGGCGGGAATCGCTTCTGTTTGATACCGGCATCAACCAGTGCTCCTCGGGAGGGGTAATTACCCCGATTCTCGTAAAGAGTAACTATCGACTGCAGATCGCCAAGCCGGTGCGGGGAACCGCCTGTAACCCGATCGGCAGGCCGGCCATGATCTGGGGATCGGCAAAAAATCCCCCGTGGGGGGCCGGTACGAATTCACCGGACAATTTTTTGTGGTCGTTGACAAGGAGGAGGGTGTGTTGCGTAGGCTATGGGCTCAATTGATCGTTTGTGCGGCGCTGATGGCGCCACTGGTGATCTTCGCCTCAGAAAAGCAGGGGTATGTACCCACACCAGACGCTTGCTACGTCCTCGAGAAAGTCGAAGGGGAAGCTGCCTTCCTGAAGGCAGTCGGCACTTGTGGTGGCAAGCCGGGCCGAGCGTTTGTCCAGACCTACAGGAAGATGCTTAAGGTCTTTGTGGACGGAAAGCTCTGGAAGGAAGTGCCGGTCGAGGAGATGACAGTTTCCGATATTTCCGCGAGTCTGGCAAAGGCCGACCAACTGGCGGGGACGCTGATTGTCTCGAAGAATGCCGCTGAGGAGGAAATGAAGGGAGAGGCCAGCAAGCTTTATTCCTACTACCGCTCCGATGAATTCCAGAGACGGATCAGGGGTGAAACGGAAAGAATCAAGTCCCAACTCTTCGGGGAGAACTTCGTCAGGTTCTACCCCGACAGCATGTCAGGAAAAGAGAAAGGGAGGCTCGAGGAATCGGAGAGGGTCTATATCTTCGTTTCCTCGTCAATGCCGCTGCAGACGGTGCGGAACTATGCAGCTTCCGTATCCAGGCTGCGAGACTCCCGTGTAACCTTAGTCATGAGGGGGTTCGTAGGCGGGATGGCAAAAATCCAGCCAACGATCGCTTTCGTGAGCGATGTCCTGAAGGAGGACCCTTCCTGCACGTCCACCGAGTCTGAATGCCGGATGCGGCAGGCAAACCTTGTCGTAGATCCGCTCCTCTTCCGGCGCTACGGCATCGACAGGGTTCCCGCCGTAGTCTTTGCAACTGGTGTGATGGCCGAGAATCCAGGGTTGAGCGAAGGTGATGCTAAAAATACCAATATCACCAATAGTTACACTGTTTATGGTGATGCATCACTTGAATATATTTTACAGGCAATAGGACGGGAAAGCGGGACATCATCACTCAAAAAGCTTCTTGTCCTCAGTGAGTAGGTACATATGGATTTATCTGCATCTACGTTTCGGGGCGCATGGCAAATACGTATAGAGAGGGGAAATCGTGGCAGAGCATGAAAATGAAACTTCACAGACAGCGCTTTCTTCATCGGAGCAAACAACGACACCAGCAACGAAAGGAAAGCAAGGTATTCGGCTGCCCGGCATTGCCGCATGCCTGCTTATATCACTTGCCGCCTCGGTCGTAACCGTGTTCGCTTACGATCGTTGGTGCGTGCAGAAGATCGTTGCAGTCGATATGAAAGGGTACATCACCCTGCAGCGCTACAAGTACAAGGACGGGAAGATCAACGACGAGGACTTGCGAAAGGCGTTCGATAAGCTGGAGCAGATGATGAACACCATCCCGAAGAACAAGGTGGTCATAATGGGGGATACGGCGATTCGCAACGCCGAAGTCTTCAAGCTTGGCCACGAGGAAGAGTTGAAACAGTATGAAGAACTGCTCAGGCGTGCTCTCCAAGGCAATCCATCCGCACAGGATCAATAAATGGCGACTTTTTCTCATGATCCTGGTCGCGGTCGTGGCGGGAACTGTGATTCCGCGCAAGATCGGCATTACCTTGACTCCATCTCTCGATCATCGGGTTTTTTGGGTGAACAGGAATCCCGAAAGAGTTGGACGGGGAGATTGTGTTTTTTTCATGGATCCGGAACTCGCCCGTAAAGTCGGAAAGCCTGATGTCCCCAACTTCTTCAAGATCATCCGGTGCGATGAGGGGGATGTCATGGCCGTGGACGCGGAGAAGCGTTTTTTCTGTAACGGCGCGTTCATGGGGACCGCGAAGGATTATTCGCGGAAAGGGGAAAAAATGCAGTATTTCGAGTTCAACGGGGAGATCCCTCGTGGTTTCATGTTCGTCATGGGGGAGCACAGGGACAGCTACGATTCCCGGTATTTCGGCTTCGTGGACAAAAGCCGGGTCCGGGCCAAACTTTATCCGATCTTTTGAGAGGAAAGCGCCATGCCGATCGAGAAACTCAACCCACTTCACTATATGAAAACTTCGGACTACACGGGGGTCTGGCAGAAGCTGTTTGCCACTGCCCTTTACGGCTTCTGGGGGAGACTCTTTTTTATCTCCCTCATTCTCCTCGCCTTCTGGGTCGGGGTGCGACAGAGGAACCCGACGCTGGCCGCGATATGTCTGTTACTGGCAGCAGTGGTGGCATATGGCGGCGGCGTTCTTAACCTGATCACGTCCCTGATCTGAGAGGAGTAACAAATGTCACGTAGCGGCAGCAGCAATAACTCCCCGGATATGATGCCCATTCCCCAAGGGAGCGAGATTCACCCGCGTGGGCTCCTGGAGGCGATTTCGTACATAGACCAGAATTTTGCGAACGAGCTGGGTGGGTGCATGATCAACGCCAGGTTCCTGACGACGAAACAGAGACTCGAATTCATGGAAGTGGGTTTCCGTAGCGCCTTCGCCTCCGGCATCGTCACGGCGCTCCTGACGCCGGTGGCCATCGGGGTGATCGAGCGGTACATCCCGATGTTCGGTAATACGGACCCGTCCCTCTTCGACAAGATCAGTGCATTCCTCCTGGCGCTCGGCTTCTCTCTCGGCTATGCGATCTTCATGGCGAAGACAGCGACCTGCTACATCGGCAAATACACCAGGGCGATGATTGCAAACCTCATTGGCGGAATGGCGTTCGGAGCGATCCTAAAGGCGATTGTCGCCTTTATAGCTTTCCATTTCATCTACTTCAAGATCCTCTCAGATGATCATGTCAGTTGGGCCGTGTCCAAACTCTACCATGCAAGGCTTTCGGAAAAGACCGTCGCAGGCATCTTCAACTGGGTGCAAGGCTTCAAGACCGTTTTTCTGACCTCGGCCTACTTTATTCTAGTAACGACCGCGATCTTCATACTGATACCGCTGATCGCCATGCTCTATGCCCACTTCCGGAACAAGAAACTGATTGCGGCGGGATTCATAACCGTTGCAGCAAACGAAATGTGAAACACATATTATCGCCATGACAAAGAAAACAATCATATTAGCATCGCTTTTCTTGATAGTCCTCCTCCCCTCTGTTGCACTGGCTGTGGACTTCGACTACTACGTGTACGGTGGGTTCGATGCCGTCGTCAACGCCTTCAACAAGCTGGCGCTGGTATTCGGGGACAACGGGTATATGTCGTTTTATGCCTTCTCGATCGCTGCCGGGATATTCTTCGGATGCGTAACCCTTGCCGCCAGAATCCTCGGGGGCGGTAACGGCTCCCCAATGTCATGGATTGTTCCTGCCCTGGTGGGGATCGGAGTCTATCTCTCCTTGGCGGTGCCCAAGGGAACCCTCCATATCTACGATCCCGTCTACAACAAGGATCAGGCGATTGGTGGCATCCCCAACGGGGTGGTGGCGGTTGCCGGCATCCTGAATGCCGTGGAGCGGGGTCTGGTGGATATCGTCACAACCTCGGGTGATCCCCTGAGTTATCAGAGCCAGGCCGGTGGCAAAGGTTTTCTGGGACTCTACCAGATTACGAGTCTCCCCCTTTCGGCG
Organism: uncultured Geobacteraceae bacterium; assembly: GCA_903862245.1. Lineage (GTDB taxonomy): Bacteria > Desulfobacterota > Desulfuromonadia > Geobacterales > Pseudopelobacteraceae > JACRCG01. The sequence goes on from CAIOXL010000039.1 coordinate 12,911, forward strand.
ATCAACAGCAATATTGATACTTCCATGCGCAACTACATCAAGGACTGTGTCGGTTATGAGATCATGCGTCCGGGGACGACGCTGACTGTCGATGCATTGCGGAAGACATCTACCGACTTCACGCCCCTTCTCGCCCAAGCGCAAAATCCTTCGATCTATACCGTCTACTACGACTCGACCACGCCGAACGGCCAGTCCATGACCTGTACCGATGCCTGGACTAATATCAGCTCCCAGCTTACGCCTGACAACCTGAAGAACAATATTTCGGCCGTCTGCTCGGCCCTTGGCTATGACCCCACTGATACGGGATCGCTAACCCAATGCAAGACGGTGTTAAACAATGTCAATATCGGCGCAGGTCTTGGTGCGGCCTCAGTTGACGATTTCGTGAAGCAGGCGTACATCTCGCAACGCCTCGATGAAATCTTCCGCAGTGGGAACTCGACTGGAGCCACCAACTACCAGTTCCTGCTGAATGCCTCAGGCTCGATGAAGGCCGCCAACGAGTGGTTGCCGGTCTTGAGGGCGGTGCTTACGGCGGTAGCGGTCGGGCTCATTCCGTTCCTTGCACTTTTCATCCCAACTCCCATCATCGGCAAGGCGGTCGGTGCCATCTTCGGGTTTTTCGTCTGGCTGACTGCATGGGGCGTAGTCGACGCAATCATCCACCAATTCGCCATCGACTACTCCCAAGCCACCGGAATATAAGAGGAAGAATATTCAAAAATGCCGTCTGAAGAATCCCCAGTACCAGTTCCACCAACCTCCTCCGAACAGCATATGTTTCGGATAGAAATCCGTGCTGGTGTAACCGTACTTCAGTAGGCCTGGAACGTTTCTGCTTTGCAAGTGCCCGTGATAAAGCCGTACTTGCACCCTATTCAGAAGTAACCACGGGAGCGAAATCACGGCAATGCCAATAGCCCAATACCAGAAAGACTTGATGAAAAAAGTTCCAACAAGGCACCCAGCAAGAAAGCAAGGGAGAACGGTCAAGAATATCGAATTTACAACGGCTAAAAATTTTCTGGTCATGACCCGGCCCCCTCCTTTCAATGGCTATCTGGTCTCTGTAAAACTTTATCTATATTTTGCGCACGCTCAGTTTTTTGTCAACAAAAAATGCGCTGAAAAAAGAGTTTAAATGCAATTATTTCATATAGTTTAGTCACTTTGTCCTAGTAGGACAAAGTGGGCATTTTGTTGCAGAATTTATCGAATAAACCATGTGAGGGTGAGGGCTACAAGTGAGAAATCTGGAGCATGCATCATAGATGCGGTGGCAGTACCATAAATTGACATCGGGCGCCGCAATCTACGCGGTTACTGGCGGTTATTTTCCAACTTGCATGGCGATGATTGGCTCGATCCTCCCGGATCTGCTGGAAATGGGGATCGTCCGGCATCGGACCGCTACGCACTGGCCGCCGCCGTGGATCGTTCTTGCCCTCGTGTCCTACGAAACATGCCGGCTTTTCCCAAACGTCTGGATGTATCTCTTTTCCTTTATCTGCATTGGAGCGCTTCTCCATCTGGGTGAGGACTATTTGAGCGTTACGGGAATACCTTTTCTGTCGCCGGGCAGTCGCCGGAGGGGAGCCGAGCTGTATGTCACCGGAACAATGGGGGAAGCCATTCTGGTCATGCTTGTAACAGGGCTTTTCCTCCTACTCGCATGGCGTCGAGGGTTCTTCACTACCGGTCATGCCATGGAAGAGATTGTGAAGGTGAAGTCTTTGTCAGCTTTATTTTGGAGGTGAATGGAGTGCATATGATCGACAAGAAGACCCTAAATATTGCCTTGGAAAACAATTCGATGATCCTGGTTCAGAAGTGCCTTTATGCTCGGAATCTACATCTCTACCGGCATTCGGTACTAACCGCCGAGATTGCATGGGATATCGTGGCTGGTACCAAAGATGATTTCGGTTTCTCTGCTGCTCAGGCGTACATGGCGGGAATGCTCCACGACGTCGGCAAGCTCTTTGTCCAGGACAAGATACTCGATAAACGACATCCGTTGACGGAAAGAGAATGGGAGATCATGGAGAAACACCCGGCCTGGGGCCATGATTATGTTCGGGGAACTATATTCGAATCTTTCGGAGACGTGATCCTTCACCATCATAAGCTTCCTGACGGTTCCGGATACATGTAGGTGAAGGCGATCATGGCAGAGGCCATGGCCGATATGCCAAACATGATCCCGGCAAAAACATTCTTGCAGCTTCCCCGTAGACCATTCGGTGTATGTCAGCGGTATTCACGCGCCGGATTCTTCCTTCCCCTTGTTCAGCCATCCTGGTGTTGTCGGTGTAATCGAACCAGGCAAGGTTGTTGAACTGGGAGAGGTTGAGCCCGGTCGCTACCCGGTGGTATGAAGCGATGACGATCTGGGCTGTGGTTTTCTCGAACCACGCGACAAGTTTGTCGGGAGCTACCGAATCTGGGAGAACGTCGATGGATACGCCGGGAACGCTGCTTGCGATGATCCGCTTAAGCGGCCCGCGCATGTCAATTTTCTGCGTATTGCCGGTATATACCAGTAACCGCTCTCCCCACTTCTCGACCATCCGGACGATGTTGACCAGCTCGCTTTCCTTCTCAAGCAGCTCATCGACCGGCCGTCTCCACAATGTTCCGAGGAGACTGCCGCGCAAGCGGATCTCGTCGTCGGCGTGTCTGAAGGTGTCGGACACCCGCAGGAACGCCGCCGTTCTGACGCTTGCGGCAGGCATTTTGTCTTCAATCGGCAGTTCTGCGTCATCAATGATCTTGTCGATGGTCCTCATGCACTCTTCAACTTCAGCATGAGGGATGCATTTGATTACTTCTCTTTCGACCGGAGGGAGATCGTCGAAATCCTCCGAGTCGACATTCACGAAGTTCGGCAGCGTGTAGACCAGTGCTGCAGGTGAGATTCCCGCCGTGTCGTAGGTAGCAACCTTTTCTGATTCACGGTGGCGGTTTCTTTCATCGGTTTTTCTGACCTCCTTGAATGCGCCGTACTTTGCTTGAAAGTCGGTAGCGGATTTCATGTCCCATCCCGCTTCTCTCATCTGCACGGGATTGATCCCCCAGAGCAGATTGTAGAGACTTTTTGCCATACCGTTTGTGACGGTCGCGGTGAGACAGAGCACTCGCTTGGCGGAGGCCGCCAGGCGGATGAATGCGGTACCCTGGTTACTCATCAGGTTGGCCGCATTGTGTGCCTCATCGAAGATGGCGAGGTCGAAGGGTATCCGCTTTAGAAAACGGATGTAGGGAAGTTGCTTGTTTTGTGATTTCACCTCTAATGAACTGCCGTTCCGTTCGATGTCGGCGATCCAACGCTTGTAGCGCATGTAGGGCCGCTTGTTCTCCGGGATATAGGTGTAGAGGACATCGCCGCAGACAGGGCAGTGTTCCTTGCTCCCTCTGGTGATTCTCTTTACCGCTGCAGAGCAGTTGAGGCAGGCTTCGGTGTATTTGATCCCTTCTTTCGTGTTCACCCTGGCTGTTTTCGTGACGGGCACGAAGTCCGGGTGCATGCGAAGACGGGTGTAAGCGATAAGGTAGAGCCCTTTCGGACGGGTAGTCGTCGTCTTGGTGCCATTATCGTCGTAATCCTCAAACGTTTCCGGTTTTTCGACGAGCATGTACTTGGCCAGATAATAGACGCCATTTATCGTGACGCTCTCGATTTGGCTATTCATTGCGGCGAGCTGAACGGCATGGGCCGTGCGTAGTGTGGAAACCGGCTGAATGCTGGTGTCGTAGCTGGCAGGGTATTCCTTGTCCAGCATCACCGATATCGCCTTATCCAACCGCTCCTCACAGTCTTGGTAAAACTCTGTAAGGTCCCTGCTCTGACCATCGCTGCCCCTTGGGAGTAGCTTCCAACTGGTTGATTCTTTTCTTGATCGCAGAAAGGATCGTTTCGGCGTCAAACCATGACGGAAGTTTCTGTGCAACGGGGTCGGGGAACTCCTGCGATTCCAACTCTCCCAAAGGGTGTGACTGTTGATCTTCGGTGGCTGCAGCGTTCTTTGCGATCGGCTTTTCCGAGGCCAAGGCATGCACAGGATTTTTAGTCGCGGCATCTCTGCTTTTTGCTGAGATCTTATCCCGCTCAACCGCCTCGCCGATGAGCACTGCCAATTCTTCTTTACGCACGGCCTGATCGCACTGCTTGAGCATCTTCGTTAGAGGATAATCCGCCTTGATTAAATGGTGCTCCCTGATGATTTTGTCTAGTTCATCCCGGTTCGCCAGGGAGTTATATTCCGTGATCCCATTGAGGATGATTGCCGAAATGAGCGGGTGGTCCCCGGTGGAGTACATCTTGTCGTGGTAGGACGGTATCTTGCCGATGTCATGTGCGAGGGAGACGATGAAAATATCCGGCAGCATGACCTCCTGGTTGACCTTTGCCGCGCACTTCCGCGCCACCTGAAGGGTATGCTGATAAAGCGGGATCGTGGCCAGCATGGAGAAGGTGTCTTCCGGGAATTTTCCTTCCGCTTCCAGCGGGTTCATTTTTACGACTGACGGACAATCCCCCTCCTCGTCTAGCATCTTGAGAAGCTTGACGATGATCGTCTTGCGAGCGCTTTTAATCGTGCGTCGTTTCTCTATCATCTCTGAGAAAAAACGCTCGATCTCCCCGTGCTTGAAAGCCGGACGAAGTACGGGGACAGCTGTCTGTTCCGATTCGAACTCACGCCATATTTTGGCGATCTCCCGGAAGTCGATCACGGTTCCGGCCCAGAACCAGCTCGCATCAGCCAGGGCCTTTTCCTTGATACTTTTCGGGATAGCCATTCCGGTGCGCTCTCTATCTCTGCCCACGCGTAAAATATTCCAGGCCGCTCCGGCTACAAGTCCCGCGCCGACAATGGCCGCAGCAGCGAACAACTCTTTCATGAAACGGTCTCTGCATCCTGATCGCGGTGAGAGTCAAACTCGGCGACGGCGGCAGGTGCTTCCGGGAATTTGATCTTCACCACACGATGCCATAAATCCCGGTCCGCTCCTGCAGAAGGAGCGCTGGCAGCTCTTTGTTGATCCGGCTAAGTCGAATGCGGACATTGGCCGACCTGCCGTTGACTACTATTGGCTGAATGCTTGATATGAAAAACTCCCGTACTTCTCCCTTTTGATAGCAGCCCCTTTCATGGAGAGGCTGTTGGTCAAACATGCATTCACCGGTCATGATCAGGTGACGGAAAACGTCTGTAATTTCCAAAACAACATGGAGCGTCCCGTTATCGGAGATCCTGGAAATTTCACCGGGAGCGTTCTTCCCCCGCAGTTCTTGCAGAACCTCCGCTTCACGGAGAACTTGCCGTTTTTGCAGTTCCAGTTCTACCAAGTGGAAGATGTGACGTCGCAGCTTTCTGTGGATTTCCTTGGTGAGAATCTCGACCGGTTCACCCTTGTCCGAGAAAGCGGTTATCTCCAACCTGCCGTTGATTCTGACTACCAGGTTCTTTCTTAAGGCGCGGGTCAAGGCCCGGGCAATTGCTACCTCAATGGCCTCCAGCGCTTCGGTTTCCTGAAGTCCGTATTTTGTCAGGAGATCAGCGGAGAGCATGGCCAAAAACCGCATCCCATGGTGAGTCTTCCAGAGGACCAGAGGCAATTGCCACCTGTCTCTGTTCCTGCCAGGGCAGTTGGAACGCCACCGGTTCTTGACTCATCATCCGGGCGATCCTTGAAGCGTACCTGTTCCGTTTCGACGGAGTGCGCGAGTTGTAGCAGCCGACCGCAGCCCACGTGTAGCCATAGTCCTGGACGCACTGTGCAAGCACCCAGGCCCCGACCTTGACATTCATGCATGGATCGGCGAGAGCTTCCCAAGGGATGCCCATCTTTCTGAGAGTCGGAGCCCAAGAGGAGTTGATCTGCATGAGACCAAAGTCGTAGCTCCCATTGGTGTTGTAGTTAACGGCAGCAGGGTTGAAGTTGCTCTCTCCCTTGGAGATGGTCCAGAGGAGCCTTGGCGCGATGCCGTAGATGGCTCCCGCCTCCTCATAGCAGAAGGCGTTTGCCGTATCATTGGAACTGACAATAGTTCCCAGTAGCACCGCTAAGATGAGTCCGCGCATGGTTCCCCCATCTATATAATCACGAGGGGGGGAAGGTGTTCCCGCCGGATTTGGATAAAAAAATAACGCCAGCAAAAAATGGGCTGCCTATTGGCGCATTGACACCCTGAGATGCCTAGCTAAATCTTCGCTCTTGCCGAATCGCCCCGGATTAAACTCCTACAGCGCATATAAAATAATACAAATATGTAAACTGATGATTTACATTATGATGATATATTTATATGCTCCACTTGCGAAATATTAATGTCCTTTGGGGACGAGCATTAAATGTCTACTAATAGTTTACATTCTAGCCAAAAGCTAAAAAAGGCGCTATTTGCTCTGCCAAAGGGGATGCCGGTCACGAGCAGCCTATTGGAACAATGGGGCATATCGCGGCAGTTGGCACACCGCTATGTCCAAAGCGGTTGGCTTGACCCCCTCGGCTACGGTTATTTCCTCCGCCAAGGAGATACGCTCACGCAAACAGGCGCCGTGGCGGCCCTCGTGATGCAAGGAATGGCGCTACATATAGGCGGCAAAGGTGCCCTGTCATTGCTGGGAGTCGTTCACTATCTGGCTATCGGTAAGGAAAAATTGTTCCTCTACGGTACGGCAAGGAAGGTCATCCCGGATTGGTTCTTTCGGCAATTTTCCGGCGAGGTGCGTTTGAGCCACCTGTTTAAGGAAGAAGATGAGCTGGAGAAAAGGCTTTATGTAAGGCGTCTTGATAAAAATGAACTCTATTCACCATTCATCGCAGAGCCAGAAAGGGCACTACTTGAGATGCTGGATAACGTGCCGCAGAAACAGAGCCTCGACGAGGTCAGGAAAATCATGGAACCCATGTACACGCTTCGTCCCGAAGCGATGCAAACACTTCTCGAAGCGTGCACGAAAATAAAAGTCAAACGGCTCTTTTTCTCCGTGGCTGATGAATTGGGTCTGCCGGTTCTGGAACAACTGGATTTGTCCCGAATGGATTTCGGCTCACCTTCCGTTTACATACTAACAAGAAGGGGTGGGTCTCTGATCTTGAAGAATCCCCGATTTACGGTAAGCGAGAGAACATAACCATGTGCGGACGTTTTACTATGATATACCCCGCCGAGTTCCTCGCCGGCATCTTCGGTCTTGCCGAGTTGCCGCGGCTTGGTCCCATGAATAACTACAAGATCTCGGAGTCTAACCTAGACTTGCCATCTTGAACCACATCTAATTATTTATAATTGCAAAAAGTATCGAAATGCGGTATTTATTGCACATAATAATTGCGAGGTAGTTTCGATGTATCAGGAATTTATTGACGAGCTTGCAGCGGAAGGGCGTTACTGCTTTTCGTTTGACGAAATGCTCGAAAGGCTGGATGCTTCTCCGGTGGCAATCAAGTCTGCACTGAACCGCCTCAAGAAGAAGGGGGTGCTGGCCCTACCATATCAGGAGTTTTACGTAATCCTCCCTCCCGAACATCGTTCTCGTGGCTGTTTGCCACCGCAACAGTTCATCCCTGATCTGATGAAGCACCTTGGAGAAGTCTATTATGCTGGCCTGTTGAGCGCTGCAGAGTTCCATGGCGCAGCCCATCATCGGCCTCAAGTCTTTCAGGTAGTTGTGGCAAAGGCCCGTCGCCCCATTGAGTGCGGCCAGGTAAGAGTTGAGTTCATTCTCAGGAAGAATGCTGCCGATATCCCGACCGAACCAAGGAATACTACCGCCGGTATTGTGAAAATATCTACTCCCGAAGCAACGTCGCTTGACTTGATTGGCTACGTTCGCCATTGCGCAGGTCTCGACAACGTAGCCACTGTGCTGGCCGAACTGGCGGAAAAGATCAATAGTGAACGTCTTATAGAGGTAGCCGGTTATTCGCCCGTAACCTGGGTCCAGCGGCTCGGATATCTCCTTGACCTTCTTGAAGAACATGACAAGGCGGACGTACTTGCCGACTATCTGAAAAACCGGCATCCTATGCCGACCCCTTTGATGCCTGGAACCGACATCAAAGGGGCAAAGAAGAATAACCGATGGCAGATATATGTAAATACTGACGTGGAGCCTGACCTTTGATCGATCGTGCATATATCACCGAATGGCAGCAGACAGCCCCCTGGCCGCAACGTTACCAGGTAGAACAGGACCTGATAATTTGCCGGGCGCTGATTGAAATATTCAATCACCCTCTGCTGGCCGAACACCTGGCATTCCGGGGCGGGACAGCCCTGTTCAAACTACATCTTCCCCCAGCCCGGTATTCAGAAGACATCGATCTGGTTCAAGTCGAGGCCGGACCAATCGGTCCGGTCATGGATGCGCTGCAGGAGAAGCTCAATCCCTGGCTTGGTGTCCCGAAGAGGAAACAGTCCGAGGGGCGGGTTACTCTAACCTATCGGATGGAGTCGGAGGAAGGCCTGCCATTGAAACTCAAAGTTGAGATCAATTCACGAGAACATTTCACCGTACTCGGATTCGACCGGCGACAGTTTTCTGTCGAGTCACGCTGGTTCAGCGGAAGTACCACCATCCTGACCTATCGGCTTGATGAATTATTGGGGACCAAGGTCAGGGCGTTATACCAGCGCAAAAAAGGACGCGACCTTTTCGACCTCTGGAAGGCCTTTGTCATAAGCGAGGTGGATCCGGCGCAAATTATCAACTGCTTTCTGAAATACATGGAGCATGAAGGACACCGGGTTTCCCGTGCTGAGTTCGAAAAGAATCTCAGTGAGAAATTCCAGGACCTTCGTTTCCTGGAGGATATCGGTCCACTCCTAATGAAGAACAGCGGGTGGGACTTTCATAAGGCTGTGGAAATTGTTATGAGTTCATTGATTGCCCGTTTACCGGGGGAAGCATGGCAGGGTGATAAAACTCTGTGAACTGAAATAATTTGTCGTAAATGTTCACCCAATTAAAGGAACTGCCATGAAAACTGGTAAAAAACGATCCCTGCCCCTGCGGCAGCAAATATAAGAAATGCTGCGCAGGTAAGGAGGCGACCGATGAACGACCGACCGGCAATGGGCCTGACTCCGTCATGGGCAAGCTGAAAGAGCTGCTTCAGGGACAGAGCTTTGTAACACTGGAGGAGGCTAATGCCTTCATCGGCATGCATATGCAGCATCAATGTCTTGCAGTTATTGATGATTTTGATGGGTTGTCATCACTACCATTGAATATTCCCTTGAAAAACATGGGGAAAGCTGCGTCACCTATCCTTCTTTTGTGCAGGTTTTAAAAGTGTGAGCAAAAACTTCTCCCACTTTATTAACGCGGCCTTCTTTTCATTATCATAGCTGTATTTGTTGTAAACACCTATGATTCCAGGTTTTGTATGGTTTAGGACTGCTTCAGCATGTTCGTCGGAGACGCCAACTCGCGGCATGTTCGTACGTGCCGTGCGTCGGAGATCGTGAGGTGACCAAGGAGTCATGCCAAAATAAGGCTGTTTCCTTGCCTTGATTTTTCTGGTCCCGACCAACTTCACAATTTCATCGGATAAGTATCCCCTGTTAATTGCCTGTGCAAGAGTGTTGACAGCAACGTGTCCATTGCTTCCCTTATCTGATGGGAAAATCTTACCTTTCCTCCCCCCAATAAGGGCAAGGGCCGTGTCCGTCAGGTAAACTCGATGTTCTCTCCCGTTCTTTGCAACTTTTGCGGGGATTGTCCACCAGCGGTCATTAATTTGATCGCTGTGCATTTGTGATATTTCACCAGAACGCTGTGCTGTGACGAGAATCATTTTGATAGCACGTTTCACAGAATCAGAAGAAGGAGATTTGGAAATCGCTCCCCATGCCTGAACAACTTCGGCATCATCCAAGACTCTCTCACATGCGTTTGATCCCGCTTTTGGTACAGCTTTAGTTATTTTCAGGAAAGGTTGACTTTCGACCCACTCCCGCTGCAATGCGAACTCAAATATTTGTCTGCCCGCTTTAAGTACATTTGCTGATTGCCCTGGTGCGCGTGAAGCGATTCCTTGAATAAGTGCGATAGCATCCTTACGACGAACATCTGTTATAAGTTTCTTTCCGATTAAGGGGATGATGCTGCTCTGCGAGGTGTAGAGGAAATTCTTCTGTGTCTGGGAACCATGATTTTCTTTTGAGTACTTGATATAGTATACGGCGACAAGTTGCTCAACCGTTGATGGAACAAAGTCATCAGGTATCTCTTCGTCCAAGAGAGACTGGTATGTGTATTGCTCCAACAAGTTGGTTGTGGCAGCGATCTCCTCAGACTTCTTTCTCAATTCCTCTGCGATGGTTTTTTTCTGTTCACGAGGGTCAATCCCTTTTTTCACTAACTTATATGCGTCGTTATATGCTATTCTTGCGTCGGCAAGGGAACAATCGGGATAGCGCCCGAGAAGAACGTACCCTTTGCTCTTGTTCAGCTCAAACAGATACACGAATGCTTTGGCGCCAGTGGGAAGTATCTGTAGAGCAAATCCACGACCTTCTCTGAGGTAGTATCTTTTGTCTTTGGGTTTTGCAGCAGCGATGGCTTTTTCCGTGAATTGCTTGCCCATTTGTTGTCCTTTTTTGTGTTTCCGTTTTGTCTCCGTTTACTCTTTCCAAACAGGCCGTGTTTCCGTTTTGTTTCCGTTTGGTAGTTGGCAAGCGGGGAATAATTTTGAAACATCCAGATAGACAAAATAGGATAAATACACATATAAGTCAAGGAGATATGAGGCGTGATTGAGGCACTTAGAAACAGAAAGAAATCTTTTAAAACATCCGAATGCAAAATTGCCAAGGTTGAAGTCGCGGGTTCGAATCCCGTTTCCCGCTCCAAAAAAGAATTTAAGGACTTAAGCTTAGCTGCTTAAGTCCTTTTTTCTTTTGTGTACAGCCTTCCATGCCACAAACGCAGAAAAGCCGCCCCGAAATGAGGCGGCTTTTCTGTTTTCAAGCTCTATGTACCAGCTCAGGTCAGTTTTTCGATGCTGCCGGTGCCATTTCTTCTCTCACGACAGACACAGCACCTTTAACCATACCGGTAAGCAGCAATACTGCCGGAATTACCTGAGCAACTACGATCAGTGCGCAAAAGCCAAGAAA
>CAIOXL010000040.1 GCA_903862245.1 uncultured Geobacteraceae bacterium
GGCCATGAAGAAGGTAAGACAAAGACCATGCTGATTGAAGAAACAAAAAAGGCACCTCCGGGGAGATGCCTCTGGTTTGATGCTTTTGGTTTGGTTTTAAATTACCGCGCAGCGGTTTAGTTCAACAGTCATTAATCCCGCAGAACTCAGAACGTGGCGCATATCTCCCCCTTCTCATTGTTATATCCGTACTTGTAATCAAGCGGACGTACATTCTGGTTAATTTTTCAACATCAACAGACACTTGACGCGGTAATACAGCAATCCTATCTGCTCACGAATAGCGGTGTCAGTCAGATACAATGCATGGGGGTTGGGCAGCCAATCCATAACCGTCATCAGGGAGGTATCAACCTTGAAATCAACGGTATACGGGTAAACCACGAAGCCTTCCCTTTCAAAAAGTAACTGTGCCCGTGGCATGTGGAAGGCTGATGTCACAAGCAGTATCGATGGTTTTTTCTGGTTCAGTAATCTTTTTACGGCAGATGCTTCCTGCTCTGTGTTTTGAGCCTCCCCAGTCACGAAAATATCATGTTCGGGCACCCCCATAGACAGGGCAAACTTTTTCAGGGTGACGCCTTCCGGCGTTGCATTTTTTTCCCACGGCAACAGGCCGCCCGTAAACACCAGCTTTTTTGATTTACCCAGCTTGTATAGCTCAATCCCACCAAAGAAGCGATCCGGGTCACTCCATTCCTTAACGCTCCCGCCTGATGATGCCACACTTGTCAGCATCCCGCTCAGGACAACGATAGCACTTGCCGCAGGCACTGTCTCTGGATTTGCTTTGACCGCTAAATTTTCAGCAAAACGGATAAACTGATTTGAAACCACCGGGGTGCTGAAAAGGTACAGCACGGCAATCCCGATTAAGGCGACTTTTGGGTTTCTTCGTATTGCTCCATACACAACCAGAGCGCAGACGATCACTATCGGCGAGAGCAGCAACGGTACTAGTTTGTGGAGATAGATCATGGGAAATTCCTGAGCCTTTTCCATTCGAACACGTGAATGCATACGAAAATAGCCCATGCTTAAGAGGTCTCATAAAAGTTCTCACGTAAGATGGGCTATATTTTGTCTAGCGTTGTAAGCTAGTATGTAATATGGCGGAAGAGGTGAGATTCGAACTCACGGAGCTGTTACACTCGGCGGTTTTCAAGACCGCTGCCTTAAACCACTCGGCCACCCTTCCATTGTCATGCGTGTGGCGTTATAGCACACTTGTTTTCGTTTTTCAATCTGCTTGCGAATGCAGAGCAACACTCATCGCGTTATCCGTTCCAATCCGCCCATATAGGGAAGCAACGCCGGCGGGATCAGCACTGAACCGTCCTCCTGCTGATAATTTTCCAGAACAGCCACCAGAGTGCGCCCCGCTGCCAGGCCGGAACCGTTCAGGGTATGGACAAATTCCGGTTTGCCCTTTTCGTCCTCGCGGAAGCGGATTGATGCACGGCGTGCCTGGAACTCACCGAAGTTGCTGCATGAGGATATTTCGCGATAGCAGCTCTGCCCCGGCAGCCATACTTCAAGATCGTATGTTTTGGCCGACGAAAAGCCGATGTCGCCGCTGCAGAGCGCCATAACGCGATAGGGAAGGCCCAGCAGTTGCAGCACCTTTTCGGCATGCCCGGTCAACGTTTCCAGCTCGGCGTCCGACTGGGACGGATGGACAAATTTTACCAGTTCCACCTTGTTGAACTGGTGCTGACGGATCAGCCCGCGGGTATCCTTGCCGTAGGAGCCGGCCTCACGGCGGAAGCAGGGGGTATATGCACAATAGCTGATCGGCAGGTCGGTTTTCTTGAGGATCTCGCCGCGATGGATGTTGGTCACCGGCACTTCAGCGGTCGGAATCAGGTAGAATTCAGGGTCAACCAGTTTAAACAGGTCATCCTCAAACTTGGGAAGCTGACCGGTCCCCTGCATTGAATCACGGTTAACCATGAACGGAGGAAGTACTTCCTGATAACCATGCTCCCCGGTGTGCAGGTCGAGCATCAGGTTGATCAGTGCCCGCTCAAGGCGCGCTCCTGCCCCTCGGTACAACGTAAAACGGGCACCGGTTATCTTGGCACCCCGCTCGAAATCAAGGATCCCCAGTTCCTCACCCAGATCCCAGTGCGGCTTCGCGGTAAAGGGGAGCTCCTTCGGCTCTCCCCAGCTCCTGACCACCACGTTGTCAGCCTCAGACCGTCCGATCGGGGTTGTGGCGTGCGGGAGGTTCGGCACCGTCAACAGGAAATAGTTCAGCTGCTCATCAACCTGATTCAGCTCTTCATCCAGCACCTTGATTTTCTGGGAAACGTCCCGCATCTCCAAAATCTTGTCCTGGACCTGGCTTTTGTCCTTGGTGCGGCCGATCAGATCCGAAACCGTATTGCGCAACGCTTTGAGCGCTTCTCCCTCTTTCAGGAGGGTGCGCCGTTTTTCATCAAGCTCTCTAAAACCACCCAGAACGGAATCACCACCACGGGTACTGAGGCGCCGTTCTGCCTCATCAAGATTTTCGCGGATATATTTCATGTCAAGCATCGGGAAACACCTTTATTTTTCGGTAGTAAGCGTGTATTTAGTAGCACCTGCACAGTTCTACGTCAATACAAAAGAGCCCGATGAAACCAATAACAGCCCACATTCTTGTCGCTATTGCGCTTCTACTTCAGCCGCTGCAGCTCCATGCCGAAGACGTTGTCGTCACCGCCGTGGGTGACATCATGCTGGCCGGGAGATGGACGCCGCTCCTGCGACAAAACGGCTATGGACACTCGTTTAACGGGGTACGGAACGTGCTGGCCGCAAGCGATATCAACCTCGCCAATCTGGAATCACCGATCGCCGTGGGAGGAGACGAGTATCTGGAAAAGAAGTTCCGCTTCCGGGCCGAGCCACAAGTGGCACCCGCGCTCAAGGCGGCCGGTTTCAACCTGGTGACCCTTGCCAATAACCACAGCATGGATTTCGGCGGTGAAGCGCTGGCGGAAACCCTGCAGCATCTGAGAAGCGCAAGCATCGACTGGATCGGGGCCGGCAAGAACCTGTCAGAGGCCCGCAAAATGGCGCTCTATTCCATCAAAGGGAAAAAAATTGCCTTCCTCGGCTACTCGCTGACCCAACCGATCGAGTTCTTTGCCGGACCGGATCGCCCCGGCACCGCCCCCGGCTATGAGAAGCTGGTGACGGCCGACATCGCCGCCGCCCGGAGGCAGGCAGACTATGTGATCGTCTCCTTTCACTGGGGAAAAGAGGCCAACAGCACGGTGCAGGCGTATCAGCTGGCCGCCGCACACAAGGCCATCGACGCCGGTGCCGATGTGATTATCGGTCACCACCCCCACATATTGCAGGGGATCGAACGGTACGGCCGCGGCATTATTTTCTACAGCCTGGGTAATTTTGCCTTTGCCAGCAAGAGCAGAACCGCAGATGTCAGCGCCATGGTCCGCCTTCGCCTGAATAGCGACCGGCGGGAAGCGGAAATTCTGCCGCTTGATGTCCTGCACCGTCGGGTCGGCTTTCAGCCGCAGTTGCTGACCGGCGCACGGGGTGCCGCCGTTATAAAAACGCTGAGCGACCTGTCTGTGCCGCTCAGTACGAAGATCCAGAGTAAAGAAGGCAGATACACGATCCCATTCTGAATCAGGGGCCAAAAAAACAGGCGTAGCCTACCCCTTCTCCCTGAGGGAGAAGGTGGCCGAAGGCCGGTTGAGGGGGCAGCGATGCGGAATAATCCTGCACCTCTCCCTCACCCTGGCCCTCTCCCTCATGGAGAGGAAACTATACGCGGGAGATCCGTTCTACCCAGGACTGTTTGTTAAGGGACAACCACCCATGAAAATACTTCTCACAACCCTGCATGCCAAATACTCCCACGCATCCCTGGCGCTCCCCTGTCTGGCGGCGTACTGCCAGGACCTCCCGGGTTGCGACATCACGATCCGCGAATGGACCGTCAACGAACCGCGCGAGCATCTCTTAAGGCTGGTAATGGCCGAGCAGGCCGATCTGATCGGCTTCTCCTGTTATATCTGGAACATAGAACAGACCCTGAAGATCGTCTCCGACATCAGGAAGATTGTACCGCACGTCCGCATTGTGCTGGGGGGGCCGGAAGTGTCCTTCGGGATATTCGAGCTTATGCACGACAACCCGGCGGTGGACTTTGTGATCAAGGGAGAGGGGGAAGAAGCGTTCCGCTGTCTTGTTGAAGTCTTGCTACAGGAGAAAAACGGCCGTCTGCCTGAACGCCTGGCAGAGGTAGATAATCTGTTTTTCCGGGATGGCGACGATACGGTTTCGGGGCCGCTCAGCAGGAAAAATATGGAGCTTGACACACTCCCATCCCCCTTTATCGTCGGACTGGTGGCGCCCGACAAGCCGCTGATGTATTACGAGACCTCCCGTGGCTGCCCCTTTTCCTGTGCATTCTGCCTGTCATCGGTAGAGGGGGGAGTGCGCTCGTTCGGTCTGGACAGAATTAAGAGCGACCTCCTGTTTTTGATGGACCGTTCGGTGCCGCAGATAAAGCTGGTGGACCGCACGTTCAATTATGATGCCGGGCGGGCGGACACGATCTGGGAGTTCATCCTGGAACATAACCGGGGCAGCCATTTTCACTTTGAAATAGCCGCCGACCTGCTGACAGACAGCAATCTGAGCATTCTGGCGCGGGTGCCGGCGGACACATTCCGCTTTGAAATCGGGATTCAGTCTGCCTCGCAAGCAACGCTGGAGCAGGTAAAACGCTCCGCCGACCTGCAGCGCATTTTCACCACAGTGCGCCGCCTTGCCGCTGAAACAACGGTTGAGCTGCACCTGGATCTAGTAGCCGGCTTGCCGGGTGAAACCTATGACGGTTTCCTTGGCTCACTGCAGGCGGTTGCCGATCTGCACCCCGCTGACATCCAGATAGAGCCGCTCAAACTGTTGAAGGGAGCGCCCATGCGCGAAATCGGACGGCGGGAAGGATATGCTTTTTCGGACTATCCCCCCTATACGATTCTGCATAATCCGTGGCTTTCCTATGAGGATATCTGCCGGGTGGAGACGATCGGGCGGCTGCTTGATCTTTTCACCAAGCAGGGGGGATGTACGGCTGCGTTCCAGGTTCTGCAGCGCGTCATGCCGTTTTCCGTAATTCTCGACCGCATGGCACGACAGGCGGGTAATGAAAACCTTTCCAGCCTCTCCAGCCGGCGGGTGTTCGAGCTTTTTGCACGACTGGCGGAGCCGCTCGTGGCGGAGACAGAACGCCCGCTGCTGTGCGACGCGCTATTCTTTGATTACTGCAGGGTGGAGATGCCGCTGATGGGGAAACTCCCGTCATTCGCTGTTCAACGGCAAGCGCACTCCGCCTGGCCCGGACGGAAAGATCTTCCGGAAGGGCTTACCATGGCCGAGGGGAGCCGGGTCAAAGCGTTCCGCTGCACGTTTATGCACGATTACCGGAGCGAACCCTGGCAGGATGGAGAGCTGCCGCTCACGTTCGTCTACTCCTCCTCTCCCGGACGCGGATTACAGGTGGAAGCGCTTTCTCTGTAACTGGCTAGAGCATCTACCCTGGAAACGGCAGTTCGAATAACACGGAGCAACGGAGCAACGGAGCAACAGAGAAATCAATACCTTACAAAAAACAGTATTCACCGACACAGTGAGCATCAAAAAGTCAGTTTCAAAAAATTTTTCTTTGTGTTCACTCCGTTGCTCCGTTGCTCCGTGTTATAAACGATTTTTCCAAGGCTACTCCATCCCGTACAGCAGATACTTCTCCCGCATTCTGACGAATTCAGCCAGATCGCCGGTCCAGCGGCCAACAACCTCTTCCGGGCGCTTCCCTCCTCGGGTCAGCAGCATCGCCGCTTCACTGTCACCTACTTCAATCCCGTACCCCCCATATATTTTGAAACGGTCCGGATGCACCTCGTACACCGCCTGAGCCAGGTGCAGCCCGGTCAGAACCGAACGGGCCAGTTTCCGGTCAGTGATGGCAACGTTGACACCATTGCACACGGTGTCCCGGTACGGGGTGCCGGGGCCGGTCGGCACAAAACTGGTCGAGGTAAAACGTACTCCCGGAATCATCCGTTTTTCCAGATTGGCCGCCAGCGCCTTGGCATCGAGCCACGGTGCACCGTACAATTCAAAGGGGGTTGACGTCCCGCGACCGACAGAGAGATTGGTTGTTTCCAGTGTGCCGCTCCCCGGGTAGAGAATCGCTCCGCTCAGGCTCTTCATGTTGGGGGATGGGTTGACCCAGGTGAGACCTGTCTCGTCAAAATACATGCTGCGGCGCCACCCCTGCATGGCGACAACGCGCAGATCGCACCCGATGCCGAACTCTCCGTTGAACATCCGGGCCAGTTCACCCACGGTCATGCCGTGACGGGTCGGCACCCGGTGAATACTGGTGAGGCATCCACACCCGTCCTTCGTATCCGGCAGGGGGGCCTTCGGGATCGCCCCGCCGATGTCAATGCCATTGATCGGATTGGGACGGTCAAGCACCACAAAGGGGATGCCTGCCTTCTTTGCGGCCTTCATGGCCAGCGACAGCGTGCCGATGTACGTATAAAAACGGGTACCGATATTCTGGATATCAAAAACCAGCATGTCGATCCCCCGCAGCATCTCCGGAGTCGGGCGGCAGGTGGCACCGAACAGACTATGGACCGACAGGCCGGTTTTTGCATCAATCCCGGACGGAACCTTTTCGTCCGCCTCGCCCCGGATTCCGTGCTCCGGGCTGTAAAGTGCCACCAGGTTGACACCCGGCGCATGGTACAAGATGTCGATACTGCTGCGGCCGTCGCCGGATCGTCCGGTGTGGTTGGTGATCAGGCCGATGCGCTTCCCTTGCACAGCAGCAAAGCCCTGCCGTTCCAGCATGTCGATCCCGGGCAGTACCGCTCCGCTCGTCAGGGACGCCATGCTGCAGCATATGACACACGCAAGAGCAGTCCTCTTGGCCACCCTGGAAAGCGCGGCAAGGAGACAGGTACGGTTGGATGCCGCATTCAAAACCGGCATGCCTCATCATGCCACGCCACCGGTTCCATCACAACCTGCCTCCCCAGTTCAGCCAACAGCTGGTCCATGTCGTCAACGAAGCCGGGCATGATGGCGATACGGATAACGCCGGCCCGGTTGTCAACCGTACTCATTACATTCATCCCTTCATACGCCTCAAGGATAAACTTGAGGAAGACCATATCGCGGTGGGCGACTTTGAAATAGCGGCAGATCATTGCAGCGGTATCACACACGGCTGCCTGGTCAATCGAATCCGCAGAGTTGTTGCTGATCATGAAATTTCCTCTTTTGCCACGGCGTTGGAGCGAGAGTGTAGCAACTTCCGCGGCACTGTAAAGCATTATTGCAGGTGCGGCAGATACCCCTTTTGTATTGTTTCGTCCGGCACGTGGTGATATAAGACGACGCAGAGATCGGAGGCACGTACATGAATCACAGTGAAGCTGATTCCTATTGGGGCGGCATTGTAAAATCAATGGGTCTGGTATTTGGCGACATCGGCACCAGCCCGATCTATACCCTGACCGTCATCATCGCCCTGACCAAACCGACCCAGGAAAACGTTTTCGGCATCATTTCCCTGATCGTCTGGACGCTGATGATTCTGGTCAACATCGAGTACGCGCTGCTGGCCATGAGCCTCTCCCGCAAAGGCGAAGGGGGCACCATTGTTCTGCGCGAAATTCTCGTGCGGATGATCAAGCCGGGACGGCAGATGGTGTTTGTCACCTTCCTCTCCTACCTGGGTGTTGCGCTGCTGCTGGGTGATGGCGTTATCACTCCTGCCATCAGTATTCTTTCGGCGGTAGAAGGTGCCCTCCTGATCCCCTCCTTGAGCGGGCTCAGCCAGTCAATGCTCATTCTGATCGCTGCAATCATTGCTGTTTTCCTGTTTGTATTTCAGTTCAAGGGTACCGACAAGGTCGCAAAAGCGTTCGGGCCGATTATGGTGGTTTGGTTCGCAGCCCTGACACTATCCGGCATCATTGCCCTGTTCTCGTTTCCCGGCATTCTTGCTGCAGTCAGCCCCCATTACGCCATCGGATTCCTGGCAAAAAACGGCATGGCCGGTTTTTTCGTGCTCTCTGAAGTTATCCTCTGTGCCACCGGCGGAGAGGCACTATATGCCGACATGGGGCACCTTGGGCGCAAGCCGGTCAAACGCGCCTGGTATCTGGTTTTTGTTGCGCTGATCATTAACTATCTGGGACAGGGCGCGTTCATCATCAGCCATCCTGACGCCAAAAACATCCTGTTCGGCATGGTGCAGTCACAGTCAACGATGCTGTACATCCCCTTTCTGGTGCTGACGGTCATGGCTACGGTCATCGCCTCACAAGCGCTTATCAGCGGCGTTTTCTCCATCGTCTACCAAGGGATCACAACCCGCATTCTGCCGCTGTTAAAAGTTGATTACACATCCCATCAGCTCAAGTCACAGATCTATATCGGCGCCGTCAACTGGATATTGCTCGCGCTGGTCATCTTCATCATGCTGATCTTCCAGAAGTCCGAAAACCTGGCTGCGGCGTACGGCCTGGCCGTTACCGGCACCATGACCATAACCGGCGTCATGATGGTAATGATCTTTTCCCGGACGACAAAAAAATGGAAAGTACCCATCGCCATCCTGGTAACCCTGGCGGATTTTGCCTTTCTGGTTTCCAATCTGTACAAGCTGCCGCACGGCGGCTACTGGTCACTTATCCTGGCCTCTATTCCGCTTGCCGCCATCCTGATCTGGACCAAAGGGCAGCGGGCGCTGTATGGAGCGCTGCGGCCGCTTGACATGGAAACCTACCTGATGAGCTATGAGCAGATCTACCGCAAGGGGCACATCGCCGGCACCGGTCTTTTCTTCGTCAAGGAGTGGAACACCATCCCCCCCTATCTGGTGCATTGCACCATACGGTCAAACATTATCTACGAGCGGAACGTGCTCATATCCATCATCCGCACCGACGATCCCTATGGCCTGGAGAGCAGCCTGACCACCGGCCTGGGGACCGGCCTCGATGCGTTCGTGATCAAGGCCGGCTACATGGTGCTGTTTGACATTGAGCAGTTGCTTAAGGACAACGGCATTGTGGAGAAGGTCATTTTCTATGGCATTGAGGATATCGCCACCGGCAATCCGGTCTGGAAGGTGTTCTCCATCCTGAAAAAACTGACCCCAAACTTCGTTCAATTCAACAAGCTCCCTGCGGCCAAACTCCAGGGTGTTGTCACACGGGTGGAGATGTAATGATAAACTGGGCGTTGTTACTCGTTGCTCTGGGCGTTATCCTGCTTGGGGCGACGGTTTTTACCAATGGGCTGGAATGGTTCGGCAAAAAGATGAAACTGTCGGACGGCGCGGTGGGGAGTATTTTTGCGGCGATCGGCACCGCCCTACCGGAGACTCTGGTGCCGATTGTCGCCATTCTGTTCGGCACAGCGGAAGCCGGCCACAAGATCGGGGTGGGTGCAATTATCGGGGCCCCCTTCATGCTGGGAACTCTGGCTTTTTTTATCAGCGGCCTGGCGGTGGTCTGGAACCGCAAAAAACGGGATGATTATCCGGTCATGCGGGTTGACACGGTCGTCATGCGCCGCGACATGGAGTACTTTCTGGTGCTGTACTCCGTAGCCATTGCGGCATCGTTTTTGGGGAGCCATCCGGTGGTCAAGACCTTCATCGCCCTGGTGCTTTTCCTCACCTATACAGGATACGTGCTGAAAACCCTCCGGGGTGGGGGCGAGCCGGAGGCGCACGAGATCGAGGAAGCGGAAATTGACCCGTGCTATTTCGCGCCAAAGTCCCACGACCCGCAGATGACAATTATCGGTGTTCAGGTGTTGAGTTCACTGCTGCTGATCGTGTGGGGTTCCTATATTTTTGTAGAGAAGGTGCAGATTATTTCCGTTGAGATGGGGATATCCCCCTTTATTCTCGCCATGATCATCGCCCCCATCGCCACTGAACTTCCGGAGAAATTCAACAGCGTCATCTGGATCAACAAGGGGAAGGACACCCTGGCAATCGGCAACGTCACCGGTGCCATGGTTTTCCAGGGGTCGATCATTACCGCCATCGGCATCCTGATGACCGATTGGCAGCTGAATACGGCGGCACTGCTGACCGTTGCCCTGACCTTTGCCTCCGTCGGCATGGCGTACCTGCAGATCAGGATAAAGAAGCATCTGACGCCCGGCACATTGCTGGTGGGCGGATTTTTCTATTTCATCTTTCTGCTGCTGATCGTTACGGGGAAAATTGCAACCTGAACCTGAAGAACAAGCTAAACACTGAGGCACAGAGACACAGAGAAAACATTAAAATTACAGTCAAACCTGTGTAGAACCGATCTCCCGCTCACATCCTCCCCTTTTGAAAGGGGGGTTAGGGGGAATTCAGATCCGCCATGTCTTTCCTCCGTGTCTCTGTGTCTCCGTGTTTAACCAAGCTTACAGCTTTTCCCACCGGCTCCCCTGCCACGTCCCGCGCCGTTCCATCTCCGCATCAATCAGATTGAGAATCTCGAACTTCTTCAGCGACCAGAGCGGCGCCACCAGATTGTCGTGCCCCCCGTCACCGGTCAGACGATGGATCAGAATCTGCGGGTCCAGCAGCTCCAGAAAATCACACACCAGGCCGGCGTAACTGTCCCTGTCCATAACCTGAACTTCGCCCCGCCCGTACATTTCAGCCAACGCTGTCCCCTTCATGACATGCAGCAGGTGCAGTTTGACGCCGTCCACCCCGAGCCGGTTCAGCTCATCCGCCATGGCCAGCATCTCCTCCCGCGTTTCACCCGGTATGCCGAGAATCACATGGGCACAAACCCGCAAACCTCGTGATTTTGCCCGTTGGACGGCATTGACGGAACAACCGTGGTCATGACGCCGGTTAATCAGCTGCAGGCTTCGGTCCGACATGCTCTGAATTCCGAGTTCGAGCCAGAAATAGGTTTGGCAGGAGAGTTCCTGAAGACAGTCAAGAACATCATCCGGCAGGCAGTCCGGACGGGTGGCGATGATCAGGCCGGCCACGTCGGAAACGGAGAGGGCTTCGGCAAACAACGTCTTCAGCTGTTTTACGGGAGCATAGGTATTGGAATAGGCCTGAAAATAGGCGATGAATCTGGCTGCCCGATATTTGCGGCGCATGACCTCCTTACCATCCTCCAGTTGGGCAGCGATGCCGAGATCGCGCCGAATGCCGTAGGAGCCGGAACCATGGCCGCCGCAGAAGATGCAGCCGCGAGTATCCAGCGAGCCATCCCGGTTGGGGCAGGTAAATCCGGCATCAATGGAGATACGCTGCACCTTGCAGCCAAAATGCCGCTTCAGCTCTGCGGCAAATGTATGGTACCGCTTGGTGGTCAAACAGCTACCCGGCAGGGGAAAGGGATGGCCGCTTCGCAGGGAACATTAGTCTGGCAGAGTCCGCAGCCGGTCTGGGGGACGCCATACCGCGCCGAGAGCTTTTCCGGCGCGGTGCCATACACCAGTTCACGGCAGCGGTACTTGTCGTGGCCGTCACGGGAGATGGCGCCGACCGGGCAGCGGGCAATACAGGCACCGCAGCTGCCGTTGTGGTAATGGAGGCAGTTGGCGTGATGGCTGACGGCAGTACGTGGTGTCGGCGGCAGGGAAAGGGTGGTAATGACGCTGCCGCACCGGTGGGCGATCCCGCGCGAGGTAATGAAGCCATCGCTGAGGCTGAAGGTGCCGAGCCCGGCGGCATAAGCGGCATGACGCTCCGACCAGCTGGATGCGATGCCGACCGGAGTTTCGCTGAATTCCTGCCAAAGCGGGGAATATTGAGGAGCAACCGCACCATGCCCCTGTTCCACCAGCCATGCCGCCAGATGCCGGCGCAGGTCACCATTTATTTTTTCACCGTTGGTACGGGTCAAGGCCCATTCACGGGAAGGGAGGTCCCTCTGAGTGCGGTTGCTTTCCCGTACCGCAGAGCCGATGGGGAGAATCCAGCTGATCACGGTGGCCGCACCGGCCAGCAGTTCCTCTGGGAGAAGATGAAACGGGCCGATGATCCGCCGGTAGTCCTGGAATATCCGGTCTGACGCTGAGGCAAAACCAACCAGCGGATCGACCAGATACGGGGCGTCACTGTCCGGCAGGCGGTTGCCCGGATGGGAGCCGATAAAACCGGATATTTCACTGTGCAGAAGTTCTTTCATATGCACCATCTCCGTAACCGGCAAACCGGTTACGCTTTACTCCCCCGCATCACCCCGGCACCGTTGGGCAGATCGATGGCAAGCCTCTGTACCTCCGACAGTCCCGCCGCCGTCATCATATCTGCCAGTTCCTTGCCGGAATATGACTGTCCTGTGCTGGTTCCCAGCAGCATATTGAGGGAAAAGAGAGCGGGGAACGGCGGCCCGTCTTTGGTATCATCCAGGATAAATTCCTGGACCATCAGCTCTCCACCCGGGCTCAGTGCGGCGACCGCTTTCTTTAGAAGCGTACTACACGCTTCCGGTCCGTCGGAATGAAGCACATGGGAAA
The DNA here is from genome assembly GCA_903862245.1 of uncultured Geobacteraceae bacterium. GTDB lineage: Bacteria > Desulfobacterota > Desulfuromonadia > Geobacterales > Pseudopelobacteraceae > JACRCG01. Next base: position 12,553 of record CAIOXL010000040.1, read on the forward strand.
GCCAGGCCGTATCAAACTCTGTCGGTAGTGGATCAGCATGGAAGTCCCCAGATGCAAAGGTGATTCTGCCCGAAAGTCCGAAACGGGCGATGGTTCCTTCGGCAAAAGTCCGGGTCGTGGGGAGGTCGTAGACAACAGCGGTCAACTCCGGATTGGCGAGGCAGAAATGAATCGCATAGGTCCCCGGCCCTCCTCCCAGATCCAGAAGTCTGCGCCGGCCGGCCAGACCTACCGATTGAGTGACCCGGGACGCCAGCTGGCTTGCCAGGTTGAACATCCCCATGAGAAAGCTTTCCCTGACGGTTTCATCATTGCCGTGGGACACCGGCTCCCTCACCGGTCCGCCGGTGACCACCGCTTCATCAAGACGCGCCCAGCCGGACATGAGGTGGTGATGATGCATGATAATATGCCCCAGATAACCGGGAGACGATTTCGCAAGGGCGGCCGCCGCGAAGGGTGTGTCAGTATACGCGGTGTCATGTTTTTCCAGCAGACCGATGGCCGCCAGCGCATCCAGCAGCATTGCCGTCCCGCGCGGATCGGCACCCCGCAGCTGTGCAACCTCCTCAGCGGCGAGTGTGGCACCATTCAGCGCGCTGAATATATCCAGCTTTACACCGGCATGGAGCACACACGCGTTCCAGTAGCCACCCGACAGCTGCAGCAGATCCGGTATTGTCCATTGAGTCGTAGTCACCTGCCACCTCCGGCACTCGTTTTTGTCGTAGCATTGTGGAGCATACAGCGTGCAACTTGTAGCAAACACGCATGACAATATCCATAAAAAAAGAGCGGCATCGCTGCCGCTCTTTAAGTAATCTGGTGTGTTATAACTCTATTTCCGCACTGCCTTACCGGCAACCTGCATACGGATGATGGCACGCTCGAGAGCGGCTTCATAAATTTTATACTGCTTGTCTTCGGAAGTCAGCTTCTTCAAGGCCTCTTCGGCACGGCCTATGGCGGCCTTGGCGCGCTCAACATCAATCTCTGCAGCTGACTCGGCTGTTTCAACGAGCACGATGATCTTGTCATCCTGAACTTCAAAGTAGCCCCAGTTGAGTGACATGTGTTCAGCGACACCGTTGCTCTTGTAGATGAGCTCACCGATTTTGAGCGAGGTAAGAAACGGGGCGTGGCCGGGCAACACACCAAATTCGCCAAGTTTCCCGCACGCGGTAACTTCTTCGACTTCGATATCGACTACTTTTTTATAGGGGGTAACTATTTCCAGCTTCATCTTTTCAGCCATTATTTGATCCTTGTAGGGGCGAGGTTATATGTGCCCGGAAGATCAGGGCGATCACGAGGACCGCCCCTTCGAATAATTTAAATAGCAGCCAGTTTAGCAGCTTTTTCGATTGCCTCTTCGATGGAGCCAACCATGTAGAATGCCTGTTCAGGCATACTGTCATGCTTACCGGCAACGATTTCCTGGAAGCCTTTGATGGTGTCTTTCAGCTCGACATATTTACCGGGCGAGCCGGTGAATGCCTCGGCAACAAAGAACGGCTGCGACAGGAAACGCTGAATCTTACGGGCACGGGCAACGACCAGTTTATCCTCTTCGGAAAGCTCGTCCATACCAAGAATGGCGATGATGTCCTGAAGATCTTTGTACTTCTGCAGTACGTACTGAACCGAACGGGCAACAGCGTAGTGTTCTTCGCCGATAACCTGCGGGTCAAGAATGCGCGATGTGGAGTCAAGCGGGTCAACAGCCGGGTAGATGCCGAGCTCGGCGATCTGACGGGAAAGAACCGTGGTTGCATCAAGGTGAGCAAACGCGGTGGCCGGAGCCGGGTCGGTCAAGTCATCGGCAGGTACGTAAATAGCCTGAACCGATGTGATGGAACCTTTCTTCGTGGAGGTAATACGCTCCTGAAGCTCACCCATTTCAGTTGCCAGCGTAGGCTGGTAACCAACGGCTGAAGGGATACGCCCGAGAAGAGCGGAAACCTCTGAACCGGCCTGGGTAAAACGGAAGATGTTATCGATGAAGAGCAGAACGTCCTGACCTTCTTCATCACGGAAGTACTCAGCAACGGAGAGAGCGGTCAGAGCAACACGGGCACGCGCCCCTGGAGGCTCATTCATCTGTCCGTAGACGAGAGCAGCTTTATCAAGAACGCCCGATTCCTTCATTTCCATCCAGAGGTCGTTCCCTTCACGGGTACGCTCGCCGACGCCTGCGAAAACGGAGTAACCGCCGTGCTGCTTGGCGATGTTATTGATCAGTTCCATAATAAGAACGGTCTTGCCAACGCCGGCACCGCCGAACAGGCCGATCTTGCCGCCGCGGGCATATGGTGCGAGCAGGTCAACAACCTTGATGCCGGTTGTGAATGCTTCCACTTTTGTTGACTGGTTTTCGAATGAGGGTGCCTCACGATGGATGGCATACTCTTTCTCATTGCCGATCGGCCCCATTTCGTCAACCGGCTCGCCGATTACGTTCATAATACGGCCGAGGGTTTTGGCACCAACCGGAGCACAAATCTGTTTGCCGGTATCAACAACAACCTGACCGCGCTTGAGGCCGTCGGTGGAGTCCATGGCGATTGTGCGGACAGAGTTTTCACCGAGATGCTGGGCAACTTCCAGTACCAGATTGAATTCACGGTCATCAATGGCCGGATTTGTCACGCGCAGTGCGTGGTAGATCTCCGGCAGTTTGCCGGGCTCAAATTCAACGTCGATAACGGCGCCGATGACCTGCGAAATTTTACCTGTGTTCTGACTCATTGAACGGTGTCCTCCTGCGGCCGTGCGGCCTCATATAGTGTTACGTAAAGTGTCTTAGCCTTTGATCGATTCTGAGCCGGAGATGATTTCCATCAGCTCCGTTGTAATGGCAGCCTGACGCGCCCGGTTGTACTGGAGTGTCAGTTTGCCAATCATTTCGTTGGCATTCTTTGATGCGCTGTCCATGGCGGTCATACGGGCACCATGCTCGCCTGCCACTGTTTCGAGCATTGCCTTGAATATCTGTACTTCGATATTTTTCGGCAGGATCTCCGCCAGCAGTGCCCCAACCGACGGCTCATAGATAAATTCAACGGGGGTTTCTTCAACGGCACCGGTCTCTTCAGGAACAACCGGCAGCATCTGCTGGAAGGTGATATCCTGGCTCATAACCGTGCGGAATGAGTTGAAGAGCAGCTCAACCTGATCATATTCACCAGCCACAAAGCCATCGATTACTTCCTGAGCCATCATGGCTGCAGTCTGGTAGTTTGGTTTGGCCAGCACGTTGGAAAAGTTTTTATAGACCGTGTAGCGGCTTCTCAGGAATTCATGCCCTTTACGGCCGATGGTCATGACGCTGATCTGCTCGTAAGAATCGGTCTTTTCCTTGATATAGCGGTCAGCGGCCTTGCACAGGTTGGTGTTGAATCCGCCGCACAAACCACGATCGGAAGTAAGGACGATCAAAAGAAGTTTCTTCGCCTCGCGTTTTTCCAGCAGCGGGTGAAGATCTCCCTCAAGATTCGCGGCCAGTGACTGCAGTACTTCACCCAGCTTTTTTGCGTACGGGCGGGCAGCTACCACATTTTCCTGAGCACGGCGCAGTTTTGCCGCCGAAACCATTTTCATGGCTTTGGTGATCTGGCGAGTATTTTTTACGGATACGATCCGTTTTTTAATGCTTTTAAGGCTTGCCATATCTCAAACCGTCCTTGTTTACGCGGTAAATTCCTTCTTGAACTGCCCCATCGCGGCAATAATTCTGCCCTTAAGATCGTCGTCAATTGCTTTTTTGTCGCGTAATTCGCTGACCAGTTCGGCGTGACGATTATCAAAGAATGCGTACATTTCAACTTCAAACTTTTTGAGTGCAGAAACCGGGAACTCATCAAGGAAGCCGTTGTTGGCCGCAAAGATAATCAGAACCTGCTTTTCATTGGGGATCGGTCGATACTGCGGCTGCTTGAGGATTTCAACAAGACGCACACCGCGCTCCAACTGCA
>CAIOXL010000041.1 GCA_903862245.1 uncultured Geobacteraceae bacterium
ACGGTTCGATCTCATCCTCATAGATAAAAATTGCAGACAGGGTCAGTTTAGGCAAAATCGCAAGTCCGACAGACTCCTAGAACCGGTACTCAAGGCCGGCAGTCGGCCCGAAAATATTGGAGTTGTCGCTGCCGGATTTTATATACTGGGCTTTCACCCCGAGGGTTGCCGACAAATCCTTGATAATTGAATACGCAGCCTTCGCCTCTGCACTCCCCCCCCAGGCGATGGTGACATCAGCCGGCTCATTCAGGCGCTTATAGCCAGCCGGATACGCAACCTCATTGTGGAATGAACCGAGGAGCGCATTGGCAGTAACAGACAAGGTAATTTCGTCCCCCACCGGCACCGTTGCACCTCCGCCCAGCGAACCCATGTTGAACATCTGGGTACGCGAGGCGTTTGCTGTTCCCGTTGGAGACGCCAGAGTAACCGCATCATCGACGAAGATACCTTTATAGCCCACCTCCAGACTGAAGTGAGGCGTCAACATATAACCCGCCACAAGATCGACGTCACTGCGCGATGCGGATGAATCAACATTGGCACTACGGATGGACAGGCTCATTAAACTGTAGTTGTCTGCGGAGAGAAGATACGTGGCACCGAAATACAGGTCCTTATACTGGACCTTCAGCGTCGGGCCGTTCATGAAGGCGTAAGAGCTTTTGGGGACATCCATGCCGCTGACTCTTGAAATGGGGACAAACCGGTTAAACCACGTTACTGCGCCAACAGTTATCGAAAGGTCTTCCATCGCTGCATTAGCCGAATTCCCCGCCAGGACAAACACCGCGGCCAAGATTATCAGGTATTTTTTCACGTTCGGTATCCGTTCTGACTCGCTGTCGGGCTTGCTGCAATCCATAACGCTGGCGTTATGACCTGCCCGTTCGTGCGGTTATACCATACATAACTTTTAATGTATGAAATATTCTTGCCTGGCGCACACGATAAAGGGCGCCTTGGCGGCGCCCCTGACGTTACTTCAGATTATTCTTTATCCGTTCCACCGCCTCAATCACATTATCCCGGTTCCCGAAAGCCGACAACCGGAAGTAACCTTCACCGCTGGGCCCAAAACCGCTCCCCGGCGTCCCGACCACGTGGCATTCCGTCAGCAGCGTGTCGAAGAAGTCCCAGCTGGTCATGCCGGCCGGTGTCTTTAACCAGATATACGGAGCATTGACGCCGCCGTATACCGTCAGACCTGCCTCCTTCATCCCCTCCCGGATGATGCGGGCATTTTCCATGTAATAATCAATGATTTCCTTGGTCTGCGCCCACCCTTCATCGGAGTATACTGCGGCAGCAGCTTTCTGCACGGGGTAGGAGGCGCCGTTGAACTTTGTCGTGGTGCGGCGCAGCCAGAGTTTATTGAAGCTGTACCGCTCGCCGGTTGACGTGGTCCCCATGACCTCTTCCGGCACAACCACCAGGCCGCAGCGGACACCGGTAAAGCCGGCGGTCTTGGAGAAGGAACGAAACTCGATGGCGCATTTTTTGGCGCCCGCAATCTCGTAAATGGAGTGAGGTATTGCCGGATCAGTGATAAACGCCTCGTAGGCGGCATCAAAGAAAATAACGGCGTCATTGGCGATGGCGTAGTCAACCCATTTTTTCAGTTCATCCCGGGAAGCGACCACTCCGGTCGGATTATTGGGAAAACAGAGATAGATAATATCAACTTTACCGGTCGGCAGAGCGGGGATGAAGCCGTTGGCCTCGTTGCATGGCAGATAGACGATGTTTTCGTAATATCCCTTGCTGTCTGCCTCTCCGGTACGGCCGATCATCACGTTGGTGTCGTTGTACACCGGATACACCGGGTCGCCGATGGCCACCACGTTGTCCATGGCAAAGATATCCAGGATATTGGCGCAGTCGCACTTGGAACCGTCGGAAATGAACATCTCCCCGGTGTTCAGTGAGACCCCGAGCGGCTTGTAGGATTTTTCGATAATGGTGTTGATGAGCCAGTCATACCCCTGTTCCGGGCCGTACCCGGCAAAGTTCTCCACCGTCCCCAGATCATTCACGGCTTCGTGAAACGCCGTAAGAACTGCCGGTGCCAGTGGGCGGGTAACATCGCCGATGCCGAGACGTATGACTTTTGCGGCCGGGTTGGCCTCGGCAAAAGCGCGCACGCGGCGGCCGATTTCGGGGAACAGGTATCCGGCTTTCAGTTTAAGGTAGTTGTCGTTGATTTTTGCCATCTTCGGTACATCCTCCACATCGTAGTTGTATAAGTTCAGGGCGGCCGGAGCCGCCCTTTTGCATCATTTCAAGCCGAGTACATCCTGCATATCATAGAGCCCCGGCGTCTTGCCGGCCACCCATTTGGCGGCACGCACCGCACCGCGTGAGAACATGTCCCGGGTCATGGCCCGGTGGGAGATTTCGATCCGCTCCCCCATACCGATAAAGTAGACGGTATGCTCGCCAACGATATCGCCGCCGCGAACGGTCTGCATGCCGATCTCCTCTTTTGTCCGCTCGCCGCAGATGCCTTCGCGGTGATAGGTTGCCACCTTGTTGTAGTCGCGCCCCAGCGCTTCTGCCACCACTTCACCCATGCGCACGGCGGTGCCGGAAGGGGAATCCTTCTTTTTGTTATGGTGCAGTTCGACGATCTCCACATCAAAATCATCGCCCAGTGTTTTGGCCACATCTTTCAGAACCTTGAAACAGACGTTAACGCCGACCGACATATTGGGGGCGAGCACCGCCGGAATCTCCCTGGCCAGTTCCGCAGCAAAATCCCGCTCTTCGGGAGTAAAACCGGTGGAACCGATGACAATGGCTTTACGCTTGAGCGCACAGACCTCCAGATTTTTCAGGGACACCTTGGGGGAGGTGAAGTCAATCAGCACGTCACACCCGGCCACAACGGCATTCAGGTCGTCAGTAAGGGCAACGCCCAGCAGACCGCAGCCGGCAAAAAGGCCGGCATCCTGGCCGAGCAGTTCGTGCCCCGGACGCTCCAGAGCACCGGAAATTTCACACCCCGCCTCCCTGGCTGCAACGATAATGCGCTGTCCCATACGTCCGGCAGCGCCGCAAACGGCGATTTTTAACATGGCATCCTCATTTTATTACCACAGGGACGGAGATCGAATCGGCCGGCCTGCTGTGATTAATATGAATCTAAATCAGCTTATACTCTTTCATGATCGCAGCCAGCTTGGCCTTGTTGCCATCCCCCAGCGGGCAGAGCGGCAGACGCACATCGGCGGAAGCCTTACCCATCAGTTCCAGCGCTGTCTTTACCGGCACCGGGTTACTTTCGATGAACATGGCGCTGCCGATTTTGAGCGTTTGAAGATGCAGCTGCCGTGCGGTCTCGAAATCACCGGCAAAGAATGCATCCACCAGGTCGGCAACGGTTCTCGGCATGATATTGGCCAGAACCGAAATGACCCCTTTGGCGCCACAGGCCATCATGGGGAAGGTGATGAAATCATCGCCGGAAAAGACATCGATTTTGTCGCCGCAGAGAGCAATGACTTCAGAACCCTGCTGGAGAGAACCGGTGGCCTCCTTGATGGCGACGATATTGGCATGTTCAGCCAGACGGGCCACCGTCTCGGGGAGCAGGTTGATGCCGGTACGCCCCGGAACGTTGTACATGATCTGCGGCAGGGCGACCGCATTGGCAATCGCCATGTAGTGGCGATACAGCCCTTCCTGGGTCGGTTTGTTATAGTAGGGGGTCACCAGCAGTGCCCCGTCGGCGCCCGCTTCTTTGGCCTTCTGGGTCATTTCGATGGCTTCGGCGGTACAGTTGGAACCGGTGCCGGCAATAACCGGAACGCGGCCGGCAACCTGATCGACGACGGTTTTGATAACCGCCAGGTGTTCGTCATTATCGAGCGTTGATGATTCGCCGGTGGTACCGCACGGCACGATGGCATCGGTACCGTTTTCAATCTGGAACTCAGTAAGCTCACGGAGCTTCTCGAAATCTACCGCACCATCCTTTTTGAACGGCGTCACAATGGCTACAATGCTTCCCTTGAACATGACAGAGGTACCTCCCTGATTTTTTTTATAAGAACGAAGCGATTTTTTCGCCTTTGACAAGATCCTCGATTGTCTCGCGCTCACGGATAATCTCGAACTGTTCCCCTTTGACCATCACCTCGGCCACACGGGGGCGGCTGTTGTAGGAGCTGCTCATGGCAAAACCGTAGGCACCGGCCGACGTGAACGCCATCAGGTCTCCCTGTTTGAACATCGGCACTTCTCGATCCTTTACCAGAAAGTCTCCCGATTCGCAGATCGGGCCGACAATATCAGCCACGATCATGCCGTCCTGGTCCTTGACCACCGGTAAAACACCATGAAATGAGCCGTACAGTGCGGGACGGGCCAGATCGTTCATGCCGGCGTCGATCATGATGAAATGTTTTTCGTCGCGCGCCTTGGTGTACAGGCATTTTGAAACGAGGATGCCGGCATTGCCGACCATGTTACGCCCCGGTTCGAAAATCAGGTGCATGTCCAGACCGGTGGTGGCCGCCACAATCTCCTTGCCGTAATCGGCCGGCAGAGGCGGCTCTTCATCGTTGTACTGGATTCCCAGACCGCCGCCGCAGTCGAAATATTGCAGATTGATCCCCTCTCCCCGCAGCTTGCCGATCATGATCTTCAATTTTTCGATGGAATCAACGAAGGGGTTCACCTTGGTCAGCTGAGAACCGATATGCATATCGATACCGATCACGTCGATGCCCGGCAGGGTGGCAGCACGGCAATACTCGGCCATGGCGCGCTCAATGGTGATGCCGAACTTGGCGTTTTTCAGACCGGTGGTGATATAGGGGTGGGTACCCGGATCAACATCCGGATTGACACGGATAGCAATACCCGCTTTTTTCCCGGCTCGGGAGGCGATTGCGGAGATGCGTGTCAATTCCTGCTCCGACTCCACGTTGAACATCAGAATGCCGGTGTTGAGGGCATATTCGATTTCATCATCCTTTTTCCCGACGCCGGAATAGACAACTTTTTTCGGATCGACGCCGGCTTTCAGAGCGCGGTAGAGTTCGCCGCCGGAGACGATGTCCACCCCTCCCCCCAGATTGATGAAGGTTTTCAGTACCGACTGGGTTGAGTTGGCCTTGACGGAATAGCAGACCGTGTGGGGTACGCCGGCAAAGGAGTCGTCAAATGCCTTGAAGTGCCGTGTCAGAGTGGCGTGCGAATATGCGTAGAAAGGGGTGCCGACCGCAGCTGCGATCTTTTTGAGCGCAACATCCTCGGCGTAAAGCTCGGTCCCCTTGAACTGAAAATGATTCATGAATTCCTCCTGTCGGAAATATGTATGCAGTCGCTGCCGGCGGAACCGGGCCGCGACCCCTTGATAAAAGTGCGTATTTGTAGCACAGGAGACGGATGGAAGTCAAAAAATAAGGTAAAACCGGCGGGAGCGTACCGCCGCTGAAAACCGGCTGAAATCCTCCATCCCTCACCGGTGAAAAATCACTCCCGCCCCCCCGCAAGATATGCTACAGTTACACAATTTTTAACAAAAGGACCGTTCATGCTGATTCCCAACACATCCCCCACGTTCCTCCCCTGGGAGGATACCGACCCGGCCCCGTCGTGGAGCGAGGTTTTCGGCAATGACAACCCGCTGGCTCTCGAAATCGGCTGTGGAGTGGGAGATTTTATCGTGCAGATGGCCGACCTGCACCCCGGTATAAATTTTATTGCCCTTGATTTCTACAATAAGGGGTGCATAAAAACCTGCAAGCGGATCGACAAAGTGGGACTGAGCAATGTACGTGTACTCCGGGCTGAAGCCCGCAGCTTCATCGAGGCCTGCATTCCACCGGCGTCACTGCAGATGACTGTCATCAACTGTCCCGACCCGTGGCCCAAACTGCGGCACAGAAAGAGACGTCTGGTTAATGCCGGGTTCGTTTCCTATCTGTCACGCTTCTTGCAGTCGGAAGCAGACTTTTACTTTGCCACCGATTTTGTTGATTACGGCCTTGATGTCGCTGAATTCATGGCGGTCCAGCCCGGCTTTGTCAATCAGCTGGCTCCAGATACGTTCCGGCATATTCTGGAAGATTATCCGGTTTCCAAATACATGAAACGTTTTCTGGAAATGGGCCAGCCGATTTATTACGTGCACTACCGGGCCGCACAAGCCGGGTCCGTCAGTGAAGAGTCCCGGTAATCACCAGCCTCACTAGATAGGTCAGATTCATACTCAGGGGGACAGCATGGAGAATACGTCAACACATACGGATCCCAGCTTTTTCAAACCGCACGGTACGACCATGCGGAGCGAGGTCCGTGTTATCAGCTTTATTCTTTCGGGGTGGCTGATCTCCATTGTCGGCTGTCAGCTCTTTGCCTACCTCCTGGAAGTAAACTATTCCGAGCTGCTGCTTGATGACCTGATATTTTTCAATCTGCCGATTCAGTTCTGGCTGAGCGGCCAGCTCCTGCCGCTCTGGTTCATCATACTCTGCATCCTTTTCAACATCTGGATGGACCGCCGCACGGTACAAAACCTGGAAGGTTCGCTCCGTTTTCGCATAAAAGCAACCCGCGGGGAGGATGAATAAATGGCATACGGTATGATACAGCTGGTGCCGATCGCCATTGTGGCCGGCATGTTTGCACTCTTCATTCTCTCCGGGCTGCGCAGCCGGGGCGGCCAGAGTTCCGAGTACGGTTTCGGTGGCAGCTACACCGGACGGGTCGGCATCGGAGCGGGCATCGCCAGTAACTGGATGAGCGCCGCCAGCTTTCTCGGCCTGGCCGGCATATTTTATCTGAAGGGTTATTTCGGTATGGCCTACGTGGTCGGATGGACCGGCGGCTACGTTCTGCTGCTGGTGCTGATGGCAACGCAGATCAGACGTTTCGGCAAATTCACCGCGCCGGATTTCGTCGGGTTCCGCTATGAATCGGACACCGCCCGCACCCTGGCGGCGGTGATCTCGATCATCATCTCGGTCATCTACTGCGTCGCCCAGTTTCGCGGCATAGCACTGCTGGTTTCCTGGCTGTTCGGCATCGCCTATTTCCCCGCCGTCATCATCGGCACCTCACTGGTTGTCTCCCATGTTGTCGTATCGGGGGCCCTGGGTGTGGTGCGCAACCAGAAACTGCAGTATTTTGTACTGATCATCACCTTTATTCTGCCGCTGATGCTGCTGACCCGCAAGCTCGGGTATTTCTGGATACTGCCCCAGTTCGGCTACGGTGCGGCCATCGGTGAACTGCAGCAGCAGTTCGGTTTCAACTGGTCCGAGCCGTTTGCCAGCACCTCCCTGTTCGAGTGGCTTGCCCTCTGCTTTACCCTCATGTTCGGCACGGCCGGCCTGCCCCATGTCCTGTCACGTTTCTACATGGTTCCCGGCATACGGGACGCCCGCTGGGGGGTCGTCTGGGGGCTGTTTTTTATCGCCCTGATTTACTGGTCGGCACCGGCTTACGGCGTGCTGGCCCGGCTTTTTGAAGCACGTAACGGCCTGACGCTCAACGCGGGGGGCGCCGACGCCGCCGACATGATCGCACTGTCAGGCGCCGGCCTGGGGGGAGCCCCGCTCTGGGCGCTCGGCCTCCTGGCCGCCGGCGGCATGAGTGCCGCATTTTCCATAACAGCCGGACTGCTTATGAACGGCTCCGCGTCATTTTCCTTTGACATTTACCCCCGCCTGATCCGACCGAACGCATCCGAACAGGATAAAGTCTATGCCGCAAAAGCCTTTTTTCTGGTTCTGGCAGCGGTGGTAATGACCCTGACCTTCCAGCCCTGGGGGATGATCGCCGAAATTGCCGCCTTTGCCTTCGCCCTGGCCGGCAACACCATCTTCCCGGCCTTCCTGCTTGGCATCTGGTGGCCCCGGGCCAATGCCACCGGCGTCATCTGCGGCATGCTGACCGGGCTTGTCATCAGCTTTATGCCCCTGTTCATCGGTGACACTCTGCCGGTTATCGCGCACCTTTTTCCGCTCACCTCATCGGCGTTCATCGGCGCGCCACTGGTGATGATCGTCATGATCGTCGCCTCGCTGCTCACAGCACCGCCATCCGCCGCCATCCGTCTCTTTGTGAGCCGTGATGTGCATGACTGCCCTGAGAACTGATGAAAGCCCTTGTCTCCGCAAAAGGGAAAGTATTGACCGCATGGCGAGCGGCTGAAGAGTTTTCGGCCGCATACCAACAAGCGGTTCTGGACCGGGCGGCTTCGGATCGTGCCGAAAACGCTGAGAGTGTGTATTCGGAAAGCATGGCCCTGCTCGCGGCTGCGGCGAAGACACATCAAACACTCCTGAAAGAGATGAACGTTCTGCTTGAAGAGGGGGCCGCGCTCCCGCCGCCGGCCCGCATGAAAGAGCTGACTGCCCGCTACTACGAGCTGCTGTACCGCCACCAGGAACTGTTTCATTCCGCCCCCGCCTTCTACCAGAAGAGCATGGACTTTTTAAAAATGCTTAGCACCGCCGTCATGGCCCGTGCTACGGACCAGCTCGGCCTGTTTGCCCGCCATCTCCCCGGCATGGCCCTCCTTGCCCTCGGCCCGGCAGGGCGCGGCGAATATTCACCGTTCTGCCACCTGGAGCTGCTGCTGGTTCACGACGAGGCCCCCCCCGCCCAGCAGCAGACCATCACCCTCTTCTGTCATACCCTCCATGAAGAGTTCGAAGCTGCCGGGCTGGCCGTCGACCAGAACATCTCCCCGCGTAACCCCCAATGGCGGGGGAGCCTCGCCGACTGGCAGCAGCGCTGTCATCAGGGGCTGCTGCGCGGGTCGAAAGACGCCCTGATTGACGTTCTCCGCCTGACGGACCTCTACCCCCTGTTTCCGGCGGAGGGGCTTGAACGGGAGTTCAGGGAACAGACCGTTGCCGCTCTGCGGAGTAACCGTCCGGCCCAGGCCAATCTGGTGACAAGAATGGAGTCGCTTTCGCATGGCATCGGCTTAATGGGGGGGCTGAAACTGGAGCGGAGCGGTGCCGGACGCGGCCTGTTCAGCCTGATCAACCACGGCCTGCTCCCCCTTTCGGCAGCACTGTCCGCGCTGGCACTGCTTAAAGGGAGCAGCGCCCTCAGCAGCTACGACCGGATCATTGATCTGCTGGAGCGGCGGGAACTGGATGTGGATCAGGCCGAAAAAGCGCTGGAGGTCTGGCACTACCTGCATGAATTACTGCTGGGCAACGAACGGGGCTTCAGCATCGTCGAACACGACGAACGCTCCCTGTTTCTGGACTCCGACCGAATGACCGGCGAGGAGCGCCAGACGCTTAAAGCTGCCCTGACCGCCGTTGCGACGATTCAGCGGCACGTTGGCATTGTCTTCTCCGGAATGGGGGAATAGCGCACCATGATCCTGTCTCTTTCAACCGGAAGCCTGTTTACCCTGCCGCTGACGAGAGCATGCGAACTTGCGGCCGAGTCCGGGTTTGACGGAGTGGAACTGATCATCAACCAGGATTTTCAGCGGATCAACTGTGCCAAGCTGGTCCGTTCGCTCCAGAACATTACCACCATCCATTCCATTCATTCCCCGTTCATGGAGCTGGACGGCTGGGGGGGGGCGATCGATTCACTCAAGCTCTCCGTGACCCTGGCGGCGGAATGCAATATTCCGCTGGTCAACTTTCACCCCCCCTCATGGATGGGGTTCGAAATCGGCTTCTGGCGGTGGCTCTACAGCGTACATGACTACCAGAAGGAGATCGGACTGGACGGAAATGTGGAGATCACCCTGGAGAACATGCCCTGGGTCGGCAAGTGGAAAATCAACCCGCATATCCTTTCCAACACCCAGCGGATGGTGGATTTTATTCGTGACCACAATCTGTACATGACCTTTGACTGTACCCATATGGGGTCAGGGAAAACCAATTTCATCAACGATTTTTTCCTCTGTTACGACTCGGGACGGATTCGCAATATCCATTTTTCCGACTACGGCCACGATCGTGAACATCTGCTGCCGGGGCATGGGATTCTGCCGCTTACCCGATTCCTTAACCACCTGCGCAATACGGAGTATAAAAGCACGGTAACACTTGAACTTGACCCACGGGAGTTCCCCAAGGGGGAGCATAATATTCTGGAAAGCCTGAAGGAGATGCTCGCCTTCCTTCGGGCGGAAACAGGTCCGCAGACCGCTGCTGCCCGCCAGTATACCCAGGAAACCATACCGGTGCCGTAGCGCCGAGGAAGCACTATTTCCCATGAATCATACCGTTATGCCGCTCACAGAAATGACCGTTCTCCATGTCTGATCGATATATTGAAAAATCGTTTCTCTTCCTGCTTTGTATCTCCCTCGTGCTGCACGTGGGACTGTTTGCGGCGTTGTATTTTTTCCCCCCATCATCACCAGTACTTCCCAAAGAACCGGTTTTCATGGATCTGCAGGAAATGCCCCGACAGCAGAGACCACCTGAGCCGCGGCAGCAGGAAACCAGGCGGCGCTCCGAACAGCGCATCAGGGTTCCGAAGGAAAGCGCCCCGCGCGGAGATGCTCCCAAAGATTACCAGACGCCGCGCAAACAGACCGCACCATCGACCGAGCAGCAGGCGGCTCCCGGCCAGGTACCGGTACCCCCCGGTTCTTCAGCCGCCAGCCTGCTGAAGCCGAAGGCTATGGCGGAGCAGAAACCGTCATCCGCAGCGCACCTGTTCCCGGGAGCCAGCCGTTCAGCGAAGCTGGAGGAGAGCTACCGGCGCAGGTTTGAAAAGGATATTTCCGAGGGTGATACCCGCTTTCTGAACAGCGACGATATCGTATTCGGCTCGTTTTTGCGCCGTTTTGAGGGGGCGGTGTACGGCGTCTGGCGCTACCCGCTGGAAGCGGCAATGAAAGGGATCGAAGGGGTCACGCCGGTGCGCATTACCTTTAACCGGCGGGGAGAGATCACCAACGTCCAGCAGCTGCAGAGTTCGGGGGCACGGATTCTGGACGAAGAGGTGCTGCGCACCCTCCGGGCCATCGGGCCGATCGGCGGCTTTCCAAAAGGGTATGACAAGGATGAGTTTCACCTGATCGCGTTTTTTCAATACGGCGGAGCGAGGAGATCATTGAGGTGAGCAGCATGCACGGTTTTCTCATATCAGCCCCCCAGAGCGGCAGCGGCAAGACCACCGCCAGTCTAGGAATCATGGCGGCACTGGCACGGCGCGGGTACGCCGTGGCACCGTTCAAATGCGGGCCTGACTTTATCGATCCCGGCTACCATCGGGCGGTGACCGGCTCCCCTTCGATCAATCTTGATGGCTGGATGTGTAGCGAGGAGTTTGTCCAGGGTACATTTCTGTCCCGGCTTGCCGGACAGGAGGGGTCAGTCGCCGTCATTGAAGGGGCGATGGGGCTTTTCGACGGGCTCGGCGCATCCAGCCGGGACGGCAGCAGCGCCCAGATTGCCGCCATAACCGGTGCACCGGTGGTTCTGGTGGTAAATGCCCGGGGGATGGCAGCCAGTGCGGCGGCACTGGTCAGCGGTTTTTCCCGGTTTGATCCGCAGATCCGGCTGGCCGGCGTTATCTTCAACAATGTCGGGAGTGACACACATGCGGCACTGCTCAGGGAAGCGCTTGCCGCCGGCTGTCCGGAAATGGTCTGCTTTGGCTGCATCCTCCGCGACGAATCTCTGGTCATCCCCTCACGCCACCTCGGCCTGGTAACGGCCGTGGACAACCCGCTCTCCTCGGAGTTTATCGGGCAGCTGGCGGATATGGCTGAACGCTGTCTGGATCTGGAACGACTTGCACGGCTGGAAATCCCCCCCTACCCCCCTTTCCTAAAGGGGGGGGCTGTCCCAATTGCTTCTGCTTCTGCTTCTACTTCTGCTTCTGCTTCTGCTTCTGCTTCTGCTTCTGCTTCTGCTTCTGCTTCTGCTTCTGCTGGTGCTTCTGCTGGTGCTTCTGCTGGTGCTGGTGCTGGTGCTGGTGCTGATTCCCCCCCCTTTACGAAAGGGGGGCCGGGGGGGATTTCCCCCGTCCGCATCGCCGTCGCCCGGGACCGGGCGTTCTGTTTCATGTACGAGGACAATCTCCGCCTGCTGCAGGAGGGAGGCGCAGAGCTCGCTTTTTTCTCACCACTCCATGACAATACCCTGCCGGCCGATATCCAGGGTATTTACCTGCCGGGGGGGTACCCCGAACTGTACGCCGGTCAGCTTGATGACAACGCACCGATGAAGGAAGCGATCCGGGGGGCTGTTGCGGGGGATATGCCGGTGTACGCGGAGTGCGGCGGGTTCATCTACCTCACGGAGGGAATCGACGCGTCCGGGAATCAGCCGGCGGCCGATTTTGTCGGGATTTTTCCGGTACGCTGCCGGATGCTGCCGCGCCGCAGGGCGCTCGGCTACCGGCAGGCGGAACTGACCGGGGATACCATACTCGGCAGCCGGGGTACTCTGCTGCGGGGGCATGAATTTCACTATTCGGAGATCGAAACGATGCCTGATGGGGTGGAGCGCTGTTACCTGGTATCACGGCAGGGGGTCACGCTGGGGCCGGAAGGGTTCCGGCTGCGCAACTGTCTTGCGTCGTACATTCATCTACATTTCGGCAGCAATCGGGAGATCGCCGGGGCATTCGTTGCGGCGTGCCGGGCGCACCGGTCCCCTCCCGCCTTTTCCTGACGCGGGAGGGGATTCAGGAGCCCTATTCGTTCCCGCTCAGCACCCTCTGTTTCTGCAGCCGCTTGTAATAAAAGTTCTGCCCGTATAGTACAGCGATCGGGTTATGCCCGGTGACGCGGTCCTTAACGATAAGGGTTGTCACCGGCGCCTTTGAGTGTTTGTTGAACAGCATGTCGTGGCCGACACAGAGGCCGACGATGATGTTCATATCGGTGCCCATGCGGTTGCAGATTTCAGCCTGGGCGATCGGGTTGCACGCCGGCTCAAAGGTATTCGGCCTGACCTTGTCCGTTTCCGCCAGTCCCAGTTCCATCTTGTCGATACTTCCCGCCTTGCAGCAGACGCTGACCGGTTCAAACCCCTGTGCCGTCAAAATTTTCGCCAAGCGTTCCGACTCATCCAGCAGGCCGATGCAGGTCGCCATGCCGATTTTTTTATACCCCATCAGCTGTGCAAAGGCGATCGTATCCTCCACCCGAGTCCAGCGGGCGTTCACCGCATCACTCCCCGGCACCGGCTGATAGCAGAGCCCCTCAACCCGCGCCGCCACAAAGGCGATCCTGGCATCCTCGCTGTCGCCGCAGTACTCGGCAAATGATTTCTGCACCACCTCATCGTACGCGTCGGACGGACAGTTGCCCGGCTTGGGGGGAGCTACTGCCGGATCACCGCTCCAGCAATTGGTGGTGCCGTGATTCTGCCATACCGTACTGCACTTGGAACAGGTAACTGACGTTTCCTCAGACATGGGAACACCTCCGTATTTGGGTGCCGGCTGTCACGACAAGCATGGACAGCACGGTTTTTCAGACCGCTTCAAGCAGATCCAGAAACTCCTGTTCGCCGAGCACGGTGACACCCAGGTCCCGTGCCTTGGCCAGTTTGCTTCCCGCTTCATCCCCCGCCACCACATAATCGGTTTTTCTGGACACAGAGCCGACCACGTTCCCCCCCTGATCCTCCACCATTTTTCCGGCATCGTCACGGCTGAAACGGGTCAGGGTTCCGGTAAAGACAAAAATTTTGCCGCTCAGCCGGCCACCAACCGTCTTGGCCACCGACCCGGGAGAAACGCCAAGCGCCCCCAGCTGACTGATCACTGTGCGATTGTCCGGAGTGTTGAAAAAGGTGAAAATACTCTGGGCTACCGTTAATCCGATATCACGCACGGAGACCAATTCTTCAACCGTTGCCTTTTCAAGATCTTTGAGGCTGCCGAAAGCCTGGGCCAGCGCCTTGGCTGTGCGCTCCCCCACATGCCGGATACCAAGGGCGTAAATATACCGCCCCAGGTCGCATGTTTTGCTGGCCTCCAGTGCGGAGAGCAGATTGGCAGCCAGCTTGTCCCCCATACGGTCAAAACGCATGAAGTCGTCCTTCGTCAGACGATACAGATCGGCAACCGTGTGCACCAGACCGAGGGAAAGGAGCTGTTCAACGATTTTCTCTCCCAGCCCGTCAATATCCATGGCGCCCCGGGAAGCAAAATGTTTTATGGATTCACGGATTTGCGGAGGGCAGGAGATTCCCATGCAGCGCAGCGCAACCTCACCGTCAATCCGGACCACGGCCGAACCGCACTCCGGGCAGTTATCCGGCGGCGGCACCGTGCGTTCACTGCCGCTGCGCCGTTCGACGATCACCCTGACGACCGCGGGGATGACGTCACCCGCCCGTTCAACCACCACAGTGTCGCCGACCCGGATATCCTTGGCCGCCAGTTCATCCCAGTTGTGCAGCGTCGCCCGGGACACGGTGACACCAGAAATTTCTACCGGACGGAGTTGCGCCACCGGCGTGATAACCCCGGTACGTCCCACCGACAGGATAATATCCTCAAGCACTGTTTCCGCCTGACGGGGAGGAAACTTGCAGGCGATCGCCCAGAGCGGCGAACGGCTCTTTTCGCCCAGTTCCCGCTGCAGCTGAAACGAATCCACCTTGACCACCGTGCCGTCAATTTCATACGGGAGCGATTCCCGCAGCGCGCACATTTCAGCGTAGTAGGCAGCCGCCCCATCCACATCCGCCACCCGGCGGGCCAGCGGATTAACCGGCAGCCCCCATCCGGCTATAACGGCCAGGAATTCCTGCTGAGACGTAAACTGGGCTCCTGCAACAGCTCCCGGTGCGTAACAGTAAAGCGAAAGAGGCCGACGTGACGTTATACGCGGGTCCAGTTGACGCAGCGACCCGGCAGCAGCATTACGGGGGTTGGCAAAGGGGGGCTCACCGTTTTCCTCCCTGTCCCGGTTAAGCTTCTGGAACGCATCCAGTGACAGGTACACCTCTCCCCGGACCTCCAGCAGTTCCGGCACGTCTGTTCCGCTCAGCCGCAGCGGCACCCCCCGGAGCGTCCGGATGTTCTGGGTGACCTCTTCCCCGGTGACGCCATCGCCACGGGTTGAGGCAACAGTCAGGTTCCCCTGCTCATAGATCAGCTCAACGGCCAGTCCGTCCATCTTCGGCTCGCACATGTACGAAATGGCGGCTCCGTCCGGCAGACCAAGCTCCTTCTTTACCCGGACATCCAGCTTTGACCTGATCTCCTCGTCATTAAAGGCATTTTCAAGGGAAAGCATGGGCAGGCGGTGTGCCACTGGCCGGAATCGCCCGACCGGCACATCCCCGACCCGCTGCGTGGGCGATTCCGGTGAAACCAGCTCTGGATAGCGCTCTTCCAGCGCCGCCAGTTCACGAAACAGCGCATCATACTCGGCATCGCTGATTTCAGGAGCATCCAGCTGATAGTAGTGTTTGTTATGGTATTCCAGCAGAGTGCAGAGTTCTTTTACCCTGTCTTCGGCATTCTGCCGGGGATCGACGTTCTCAAGAAGCGACAGCTGCATCCGGTTCCTCGCGGGATTAATTGACTTCGCCACAAGGTACAGTATTATACGTACAAAATCAAATCCAGACGGAGTAACGCGGCGGAATGAATACTTCTCAACTTGATGAACTTTTTTCCTGGTTTGACCGGTACGTCGAACCGTTCCTTGCCACCGATGATGAGGGCGCAAAAAATATCCAGCTCAAAATCGTGCATACCCGGAAAGTGTGCGAGGTGATGGCGCTCCTTGCGGAAGGGGAACAGCTGCCGGAGAATGACGCGCGGCTCGCCGCTGCCATCGCCCTGCTGCACGACGTCGGCCGTTTTCCCCAGTACCGGCGCTGGCGCACGTTTCGCGACAGTGAATCCGATAATCATGCCCGCCTTGCCGTTGATGTTATCCGGGAAGAAAATCTGCTGGACGGGATTGCACCGCCCGAACAACTGCTGATCGAAGAAGCGGTCCGTTTTCACAACCTGCTGGTCCCGCCGGTCACATTCAAATCTCCCACCAGACAGTATATCGACCTGATCCGGGACGCGGACAAACTGGATATCTGGCGCGTGTTTGTCGAACTGCTGGCGCTCCCCCCGGAAGAGCGGGCCTCTGCCGCGACCCTCGGACTGCCCGAGCTGCCCGGAACGGTGTCGGAGAGATGTATCGCCGCCCTTGCCTCCGGCTCCATTGTTCCTCTGGACACTGTTACCTGTGTCAATGATTTCAAACTGCTACTGATTTCATGGATTTATGATCTTACCAGTGCCACGTCCCGCCGGATTCTGGGCGAACGGGGCTATATCCCGGTACTGGCGGCATCCCTTCCGGAGCGGCCTGATATCCAGGATGCTGTCGCCAGGGCGCTTGACCGGCTTTCAGCTTGACATATCCGCCGCCGCTTCACACAATGCCGGCTCGAACCGCCCAAAGGAGACCCTGATGTCCGACTGCCGCCTCATACCTGCCGACAAACTGCGCTGGAATTGCGACCCGGAACTGCTCGGTTTTGAAACAACCGCAGAACTCCCGGATTTTAATGACGCCATCGGCCAACAGCGTGCCCTGCGATCGATCGAGTTCGGCCTGGGCGTTGATGGCACCGGCTTCAACCTGTACATTTCCGGCGAAACCGGCACCGGCCGCACAACAACCATCGCCAGCATTCTTGCAAAACGTGCCAGACAGGAAGCACAGCCGCACGACTGGGTCTATGTCAATAATTTCAAGGACACTGACTCCGCCACATCCTTGAATCTCCCCGCCGGCAGAGGGAGCGAGCTTGCGGCCGACATGAAGGAACTGATCGACGCGTTCCGGACGGATATTCCCAAAGCGCTTGAAAGCAGCGAGTATGAAAGCAGGCGGGCTGAACTGCTGGAAAGCTTTCAGGCCGCTTCAAACGATCTGTTTCAGGAGTTGGAAAAGGCGTCCGGAAAACAGGGCTTTTCACTGCAGCGCACGGTGTCCGGCCTGGTGATTGTGCCCCAGAAAGCCGGGCGAAACTATACCCAGGAAGAATATGACGCACTCAACGAAAAGAAACGCCTGAAACTGGAAAAACAGGGGAAGGAACTGACCGAAC
>CAIOXL010000042.1 GCA_903862245.1 uncultured Geobacteraceae bacterium
CCGGAAGCACCACAAACACAGGAAAGTTGCGTTCATGTCACCATAAAATGGCTAAAAAACCACCAGAATAAACCAAAAAGCTAAGTCAGGCTTTCAACGCAGCCTGTTCAAACTGATGGAAAAACGTTTTGCAAGAACCTCATGGTAGTTCGTTTTGCGATTTTGAATAGCGTCAGAGGGGGCGGACCAAATGCAAGCTGAGGTTGTATGCGGTTGAGAGCTGACCCTTTTGATTGCTCCCTTGGATGTAAGCTGTCTCTGGATGTTGAGATGGCTGATGGCCGCCATATTGGAATTAACGTCTAACTGATTTTCTCACCATTGAAAAAGAGCGGGCCAAGAAACTGGCTGCCGCTCTTCATTGCGATTATCGTTTGTTTTTGTGAGCATATTCTGCGGTACTAATGGCGGGGGAAATCCCCCCCAACCCCCCTTTCATAAAGGGGGGAGAATATAATGTCAAAAAAACCGGAATCCCTGTTACGCATGGGGAATTCCGGTTTTTTTATTTCTGAAAGGCTGATTCCCCCCCGCAGATCACTCCGCCATCTTCCTACGAAAAATAAACACCGCAGCTACAAACGCTACCAGTGCCGACAGTGACACCTGCAGTACGGGAAATGCCGCCAATTCTCCGGTAACCAGTGCCCGGCGGGCACCTTCAAAAAGTGCGGTGGTCGGCAGCGCGCGCACCCAGGGGATGACAGAGGGGGGATAGGATGAGAGCGGAAAGAACAGCCCGGACATGAAGATCAGCGGCATGACCAGCACCGCCTCGACCTTGCCGATGGTCTCCGGCTTGTCCATCACCGTGCCGCTGATGATGCCGGCGCAGGAAAAGAGCGCCGATCCGGGGATCAGGAACAGCAGGTACTGGAGGAGATGTTCCAGAGGAAAACGGAACGGGGTGATGGCAAAGATCACCAGACCGACGGCGCACCCCTTGATGATGCCGTGGGTAAAACCGGTGAGGATTTTGGCAATGACGATTTCGGAAACCGAGATCGGAGTGACACGGTATGACTCGATGGTAAACTGCACCCGGCGGTGAAACCAGAGACTCCAGACACTTTCATTGTAGGCGGCGTTGACGGCGGTCATGGTGATCAGACCGGGGGCGATGAACAGACTGTAAGGTGCGCCGTCCACCAAACCGATGTACCCCTGCATGCCGATGCCGAAAGCCAGATAAATCGTCAGCGGATAGGCAACCACTGCGACCAGTTCCGAGTATATGCTGCGGCGCAGGATCAGCATATCCCGCAGCCAGATTGCCACTGTCCCGGTGAGCATCATTCCCTCACCTTCTCGCCGGTAAGAGAGATAAACACATCTTCAAGAGTTCTCTCCTTGAGGGAAATACGCCGGATTGCCGCGCCATGCAGGGCGGTGACAATTTCCGAAACACATTCCCAGTGTTCAAGTGTTACCGTAACTTTATTACCCAACCGGCTGATATTTCTTGAGCATGACATGGCACCGAGGAGTGCCGCGTACCGCTCACCCTCCCCTTCGGCAAATTCTATTTCATACACGGTAGCACCGCTCAAGCGATCCTTCAGTTCCTGCGTGCTGCCGCTCGCGATCAGCCGGCCATGGTCCATGATGGCGATCCGGTCGCAGAGCTGTTCAGCTTCCTCCAGATAATGGGTCGTGAGGAATATGGTCATGCTCCCGGCCAGGGAACGGACGTATTCCCATACGGCCCGGCGGGATTGCGGGTCAAGACCGGTGGTCGGTTCATCAAGAAATAGAACCCGGGGTTGGTGGACAAGAGCACGGGCAATCACCAAGCGCCTTTGCATCCCCCCGGAAAAGGTATCGGGAAAATCCGTCTGCCGCCCCGCAAGCCCCATTAGTTCGAGCAGGTCGTCGATACGCCCCTTGTACTGCCGCTTCTCCATGCCGTGCAGTCGCGCGTGCAGTTCCAGGTTTTCACGGGCGGTCAGGTACCGGTCAAGGCTGTTTTCCTGGGAGACCACACCGATCATGCAGCGGATCTCCCGCCCGGAACTGAGGGTGTCCAGCCCCTCGATGGAGGCGCTCCCCGAACTCTGGTTCATGAGCGTTGTCAGGATGCGGATCAGGGTGGTCTTGCCGGCGCCGTTGGGGCCGAGCAGGCCGAAGATGGTGCCCTGCTCCACCGTGAGATCGAATGAGTCAAGAGCGGTAAGGGCACCATAGGATTTGGTGAGGAAGCGGGTAACAATTGAGGGGAGCGTCATATCAGATGATCCCGTGGAGCGGTCCGCCGGGGGCGGCAAGGGCGTCGAGTCTCCGTTCCACCGCCGGGTCGTCCTCCAGCGGAGGGGCATGAAACGGTTTGATCCGGGCGTCGATGACCAGAGGGCCGGCGCAGCCCCAGTGCCTGCCACGGCTTGCCGGGTTGATGCCGTAGATATCGGTCGCCGGGTTGGAACGGGTGAAGGTGACCCAGAGGAAGTTGTTCAGAGTCGCCGCCGTGAAGGTGCTGTCGTCGCAGATCACAATCAGGGGGAAACCGGTGTAGGAGGTGCGCCCTTCATAAAAACGGCAGAACTGCTCAATCAGAGGATCCCCCTCCCCCCTCGCTTGCTCAGACCGGGGGCCGGTTATGGCAAGAACCCCCGGCAGGCAGACGGCGGCAGGGCCGAAGCCGGGCGGCAGGTCGAGGCCGGCTGGCACTTCGGTGGCAAGCCGCTGCCGCACCGGACCGGCGGCGGCAATCACGACCTTGGAGCCTTCGTTCAGCCCGGAACCGCTGTAGTCGAGGGTGTCAACCGTTGTCGCGGTCTGGAAGTGCAGACAGGTTCGCCAGTCGGCACGCTCCAGCATATGCCCCAGAAACGCGGCGATGTCGTGCGTATGCAGCGACGGGGCGTCCTCATCGGCGGCGATCAGCAGATATTTGGCCAGTGACAGTTGCCCCTGGCCGAGGATGGCATTGGCTACGGTCAGCAGTTCCTGCGGCTGACGGGTGGCGGCATACGGCACATACCGCTCGCTGGCAATGGCCAGCAGCAGCGGATGGACACCGGCGGCATCCACGGCATGAACCTCTTTTACCCCCGCCACGACGGTCGGAATAAGCGGGCCGGTCAGTTCGTGGATAAAGGCGCCGAAACTGGTGTCTTCCTGGGGCGGACGGCCGACGGTGGTAAACGGGAAGATAGCGTCCCGGCGGTGATACACCGCGTCAACCTCGAGGCAGGGGAATTCGTGGGTGAGGCTGTAATAGCCGAGATGGTCACCGAACGGCCCTTCCGGCAGGGTTTTGGCCGGGTGAACAACACCGCTGATGCAGAAATCTGCTTCGGACGAAACCGGAAGCTGTCCCGGAACCCTGGTCATGGGGATACGGTGCCCGGCCAACAGTCCGGCAAAGGAAATTTCCGGCATCCCTTCCGGCAGCGGCATGACAGCGGCGACGGTCATGGCCGGCGCTCCTCCCAGGAAAATGTTGACCCTGAGCAGGTCCCCCCGGGCAATCGCTTCGGCATGGTGGGCACCGATGCCGCGATGAATCTGATAATGGAGCCCGGCCTGTTTGTCCTGCTGATAACTGTTGCCGGAAATCTGAATCCGGTACATGCCCAGATTGGCTTTGGCAAAACCGGGGTGGGACGGGCTTTCACTGTACACCTGCGGCAGAGTCAAAAACGCACCGCCGTCCCGGGGCCACGACACGAGCTGCGGCAGGGCGGACAGGGTTGTTCGGCATTCAAGAAGCGGTGCTGTGGCGGTGACGCGCGGCAGGAGATGCCAGGCGGCGAAGGGAGCTTTTGCCATATCCAGCGGGTTTTTCAGCAGTGAGAACGGATTTATTTTAAGATCAACCAGACGGCGGATATCATCCAGGGTATCCCGAAAGATAAAGCGGGTCCGCTCCAGCGTACCGAAAAGGTTGCCCAGCAGCGGGAAACCGCTGCCGACGGCATTGGTAAAGAGCAGTGCCGGACCTCCGGCCTGATAGACACGCCGCTGCAGCGCCCCGATTTCCAGATATGGATCAAGCGGCGCATCAATCCGGAGCAGCATGCCCCGGCGCTGAAGATCAGCAACACATTCCTGCAGATTCCGGTAACCCATTTTTGTAATCCCAGCCTTGAAAAGATTTCTTGACCCCGCGCAAGGTATCACTGTAATCATTGAATTACAATCGGGATTGCACCAGCCGGAGCCGTTATGCCACGCCTGACACTCTTCAAGAAAATACTGATCATGACCCTGCTGCTGTCACTCCTCCCGTTGATAGCATCGTCACTGATCCTGTTTTTCAATCTGGAGAAAACCAGCGCCCGGCTTACGTCTGAGATCGGCGGAACGGCAGATATGCAGGCATCGGAATCTCTCCAGATGCGGGCATCCCAGGTGGCGGAGAATGTGGCTGATTTTCTGCGCCAATGTGAAAGCGACCTGATTTTCCTGTCGCGCTCGCAGCTGGACCAGGCGACCCTGCTTAATTTTTATGCCAGCAGGCGGGGTGAAATCTGGTTTCGGAGCGGCAGTGCGGCCGCCCCCCACGAAATACGTGAGCAGGTGCCGCTCTACCGCAGCATTGCCCTGATTGATAAATACGGTCAGGAAAAGATGGTCATCAAGGATAGCGCCGTCCTCCCGACAGCGGAGTTGAAAAATGTCGCCAACCCCGCCGGGACGGAATTTCTGACCGAGGATTATTTCAGCAAAGTCCGCTCCCAGCCGGGTAAAATATACGTTTCCCGCCTCACCGGTTTCCATATCTCCAAACAGGATCAGCTGAACGGTGCCGACGAACCGGAACACGCCCTTGACGGCAAGACATACCAGGGGGTCATCCGCTTCGCCGCAGCCCTGTTTGATGCCAGAGGCTCATTTAACGGCGTGGTTGTGGTTTCCCTCGACCATCGTCACCTGATGGAGTTTACCCAGCACATCGATCCGGGGCACAACTTTTCCACCGTGTTCCCGTCCTACAAAAGCGGTAACTATTCCTTTATGTTCGACGATGAAGGGTGGATCATCACCCACCCGAAATACTGGGACATCCGGGGACTGGATTCATACGGCCACCTGATCCCCCCCTATTCCAAATCGTCTACGGAAGCCGACATCAACAGCGGACGGATACCCTACAATCTTGACCATGCCGGCTTCATCCACCCCAACTACCCACGGGTCGCGGATGAAGTCAGAAAGCAGAAGTCCGGTTTTGTGGATGCGACCAATGTGGGCGGTGCCAAAAAGATCATGGCCTATGCCCCGATCATCTACGACAGCGGTGATTATGCCCGTCATGGCGTGTTCGGCGGCATTACCATAGGATTCCAGCTGAACCAGTTTCAGGACGTCGCCCGTAAGGGGAGCCGTCTGATTAATCTGCAGCTTGGCCAGCACCGGAAGAGAAGCGGCATTATTCTGCTGATCACCTCCCTCTTGGCCGGATTATCAGCATGGGGATTGTCGCGCGGCATTACCCGTCCCCTGCTGCAGTTGACTGAAGGAGCCCATAAACTTGCCGAAGGGGACGCCCACAGCCGCGTCGCCGTTACCTCCGGAGATGAAGTTGGTGAACTTGGCAGAACATTCAACGTCATGGCTGACGAGCTGGAAACCAGAAAGAACAGCCTGCTGGCGACCCTGGATGAACTGCAGCGGTCACGGATTGACATTCTGGCCGAGCGCAATTTCAAGACAAGCGTTCTGGAAAGTATTTCAAGTGCGATCATCACAATTTCGCCGACCGGAGCCCTCACCTCCATCAACGGTGTGGGGCTGAAATTCCTTTCCGACGCCGCCACCCTTGGCATGGAGTACCACGACCTGTTCAGCGCATGGCCCGATGTCTGCGAGCGGGTGGAAACGGCGCTGACGACACAACAGGGGTATGGACGAAAACCGTTGGTCAGGCAGATGGACGGCGAGACAACCTACTACGATTTTGGCCTGTTTCCCATCGGCTCCGGTGGCGAAATGGGCGTGACCGTGACTCTTCGTAATGAAACGGAGCGGGAACGGCTGCGGGAGGAAACCATCCGCCTGGACCGTCTGGCATCGCTCGGCAAGCTTTCAGCCGGAATCGCCCACGAAGTCCGCAATCCGCTCACCGGCATATCGCTCCTTCTGGATGATCTGCACGACAAGCCGGGCTTCAGCCCGGAGGACAAGGATATGCTGTCCCGGGCTCTGGCGGAGATCGAGCGGGTCGAGCGCCTGATCAGCGCACTCCTCAACTATTCGTCACCGGTACGTACTGCGTTCAGGGAGGGGGATTTAACACAGATTCTGAAGGATATCCTGCTGCTGATGCGGCGACAGGCAGAGAAGCAGGGGGTTGTTCTGAATGTTTCCCTCGAGCCGCTGCCGCATTTCCGCTTTGATCCGGAAAAGATACGTCAGGCGCTGATCAACATTTTGAAAAATGCCCTTGAGGTGCTTGAATCAGGGGGGATTATCACCATCACGACCGAGTACCACACTACCGCCGTCATGGTTGCCATCAGCGACAACGGCCCCGGTATCCCGCCGGAGGACCTGCCGCTGATCTTTGAGCCGTTCTTTACCCGGAAGGGAGCCGGTACCGGTCTCGGTCTCTCGATTACCCAGCGGATAATCGAGGAACATCACGGTGCCTTGAATGTTGAAAGCGACGGTTCAACCGGCACCACCTTCCGCATTAACCTTCCGCTCGACAACCGCCCGGCCTGATTCAGCTGACCGTAACTCCGGCGTACCCGACCACCTGACGGTTGTCTCCAGTCACATCACCACTGGTGCCATAGGCAACCAGTGCCGCCTGCGTCGCCCCCAACTTCAGAGCCGCCTCGATCATGACGGTGGCCGGTACGACGCCGCACATGGTGATCCCCCGGCTGCGGCACACCTCCAGCAGCCCTTTGCCGTCCAGCGCCACTGCCCGGTCCAGCGCCAGTTGATCTTTCAGGCGCGCCGCAACGGCCGCTTCGTAATGGGTCATGTCCGAACTGGCTACAATCAGCACATCCTCCCCATACTCCCGGATGGCCGCGGCTATGCCGTGGCCGATGTCACGCAGGGGGGCATACTCTCCACGGCCGATACAGAGAGCAGAAAAGGTAATATCCGGACGCAGATACTGAAGAAAGGGGAGTTGGACTTCGAGGGAGTGTTCCGATCGATGGGCAGCTGTGTCGGCCTGCAGGTACGGCGTATGCTGAAGCAGCAGCGAGTTCAGGCGTGAGTTGATTGGTGACGCGCCGAGCGGGGTCAGCCATTCGCCATCCGGATACAGCGCTGCGGCCGCCCCGGCGCCATGGTGATTGGGGCCGATGATGAGTACGGTACCCGGAATTATGCAGCGTGAAAACAGTTGACCGGCGATGGCACCGGAATAGACGTAGCCGGCGTGGGGGGAGATGACGCCGGTCACCCGTTTCGGGGCCGGATATTCCGGAATCAGCTGGGACAGGACGGATTGAAGTTTCTGCTGTTCCCCCGGATAAAACTGACCCGCGACGGCTGGCTGACGCTGCATGACTGACCTCCCTGCCGCTGTTAAAGCGACAACTGGCTTTCCACAGGTAACGACCTTTCCGGTTCAAGCTGCAATTCTTCCTGACGTTCATAGGAGGGCTGCTCGTCCAGCGCCTGTATTTCACGGAGCGTCGGTAACGATTTCAGATCCTTCAGCCCGAATATTTCAAGAAATTCCTTTGAGGTGCCATAGATCAACGGCCGCCCCGGAATATCCTTTTTGCCGAGGATACGCACCAGATGTTTTTCCAGCAGCGTTTTAAGGACTCCACCGCAGTCAACCCCGCGTAGATGCTCAACTTCAGCACGGGTAACCGGCTGGCGGTAGGCAATAATGGCCAGCGTTTCGAGGGCCGATTGTGAAAATTTGAACGCCCTGGTCTTGATGTGACGGGTGATGAACCGGTGAAACACCGGACGGGTTCTGAATTGCCACCCTCCGGCAACTTCAACCAGATCGAAGCCCCCTCCCCGCCCCTGATGATAGTCAACAAGTTCGGACAGTGCGGTTTTGATCTCATCCCGGCCAAACTCATCCAGAAGCTCGCAGAGGCGATCGGTCGAGAGAGCTGATTCGGCGGTAAAAATAAGGCTTTCCAGTATGGCGGATAATTCGGAATTCATGGGGTATCAAACCTCAGGGGTATCGGCAGGCACCGCCGGAATAAACCAGATTGAACCATGCCCGCCCCCCTGGAAAATACGGATCAGCTTGAGTCGGCACAACTCGAGCAGCGCCAGAAAGGTGACAATTATTCGTTCACGGGTCGGCTCATCACTGACCAGATCGTCAAACTGAACGGTGTCCCGCTCCTGGAGCAGGGATAGAATTTCGTTGATACAGTCGGCAATGCTGAGTGAATCACCGGGGGCGACATCGTGAAAACTCTCGGCCGGAATCCGCTGCAGCAGGGCACGAAAGGCATCAACCAGCTCAAACAGGCTCACTTCCAGCGGCCCTTCCACGTTTTGTGCGGCGGCCAGCAGCGGTTCTGTGGCGGAACGGGCAAAGACTTCACGCCCCAGCATCGCCCGGGCACCGATGACCATGCCGGCTTCCTTATACTGCTGATACGCCAGCAGGCGCCGTACCAACTCTTCCCGTGGATCGATCTCCTCGGCTTCCGGCTCTTCCTCGATATCCAGCGGGAGCAGTTGACGCGATTTGATCTGCAGCAGGGTCGCCGCCATGACGAGGAAATCACCCGCCACTTCCAGATTCAGATCCTTCATCAATCTGATGAATTCCAGATACTGGCGGGTAATGACCGCAATGGAAATATCACAGATATCCAGTTCGTTTTTTTTGATCAGGTGCAGCAGCAGATCCATCGGGCCGTCGAATTTATCGAGGTGAACGCTGTACTGCTCCCGAAGGCCGTCCAGCAGCGGCAGATGTTCCTCGCGATGAGTGGGTGCCTCTGCTGTCATATCAGAATTTGAGTGCTGCCCGAACTTCCGTCATGACCGCATCCGATATCAGGGACGCTTTGCGGCTCCCCTCCTGCAGCAGTTCATCAACAAATCCGGGGTTGGCGGCAAGCTCTTCACGGCGGGCGCGAAAGGGTGCCAACCGCTCATTGATACAGCCTGCCAGGATTTTTTTGCACTCCACGCAGCCGATGCTGGCAGCACGGCAGGCCGGCATAATCTCATTCAGCTTTTCCTGCGGCACGTACAAGCGGTGCAGGTTGAAGGCCACGCACACATCAGGATCGCCCGGATCTGCCCGGCGTACCCGGTTGGTGTCAGTTACCATGGACATGACCATTTTCGCCGTTGTTTCAGCGTTATCGGAAAGGTAGATGGAGTTGTTGTATGACTTGCTCATCTTGCGCCCATCCAGGCCGGGCAGTTTGGGGGTCTCGGTCAGGAGCGCTTCCGGCTCGGGAAAGACCTGCCCGTAGAGATGATTGAAGCGGCGGGCTATTTCACGGGTAATCTCCAGATGCGGCAGCTGGTCATGCCCCACCGGCACACGGGTCGCCTTGTAGAGAATGATATCGGCCGCCATCAGCACCGGATAGCCGAGAAATCCGAATGTCGTCAGGTCGCGCTGCTCGATGTTGTCGAGCATCTCCTTGTAGGTAGGGTTGCGTTCCAGCCAGGAGACCGGCGTTATCATCGACAGTATCAGGTTCAGTTCGGAGTGATGCGGCACAAGGCTCTGGCGGAATACCACGCATTTTTCCGGATCAAGACCAAAGGCCACCCAATCCAGTACCATTTCACGGATGCTCTGGGCAATTCCGGAGGTATCGGCGTATTCGGTTGTCAGTGAATGCCAGTCGGCGACAAAAAAGAAACAGTCGTAGAAATCCTGCATCTTGACCCAGTTTTCCAGTACCCCGTGATAATGACCGATATGCAGCCTGCCGCTCGGCCTCATGCCGCTGACAACGCGTTGTTTCATGGTAAAACGCTCCTTGTATCCTGTAGGTCGATTCTGCTAGAGTGCATCTCCAAAACCATTCTTGAAGACAGGGAAATTTACATGAAGCGACCCAAAATTGAAACCAAAATCATGAATCCGCTCATCGGCACGGTCATCCCGCTGCCATCGTACGCGACGGACGGCGCCGCAGCCCTGGACCTGCGTGCCTGCCTGGAAACCCCCGTAACCGTACAGCCAGGGGAGACGGTACTTATTCCAAGCGGCATTGCCATCAGTATCCACGATCCCGGCCTGGTGGCCCTGCTGATGCCCCGCTCCGGCCTGGGGATCAAGCATGGCATCGTATTGGCGAATACTGTCGGGGTGATCGATTCGGACTATCAGGGGGAGATCGGCATCGGCATCGTTAATCGGGGTACGGCCCCCTACACCATCCAGCCGGGCGAGCGGGTCTGTCAGATGATGTTCGTGCCGGTGCTGCAGGCGGAGTTGAGCGTGGTATCGGAATTCAGTTTGGCAAGCGGACGGGGAACCGGCGGGTTCGGATCAACCGGCAGTCATTGATTACCCCCCTCCTATTTTAGGAGGGGCTGGGGGTGGTAAGG
The DNA here is from genome assembly GCA_903862245.1 of uncultured Geobacteraceae bacterium. Lineage (GTDB taxonomy): Bacteria > Desulfobacterota > Desulfuromonadia > Geobacterales > Pseudopelobacteraceae > JACRCG01. The sequence goes on from CAIOXL010000042.1 coordinate 10,471, forward strand.
TTAGAATGCCCCCTTACGACGTTACACTTCAAACACCACACCCCCGCCGAACGCTTTCTCGAAGAGATCTTTTTTGGCATTCCCCCCGAATATTTCCACAGAAATATCCTCTGTGCCGAGGAGCTTAATGCTGAAATCTGTTCCGTTCCGGGTGAGAGCCACAACTTCCACCAATCCGCTTCTGCGCCGGTCCAGACCATCTGACAGCCGTAGTATGCCGCCAAGACGCCCGACAATCTGCTGATCTTTTGGCTCCAGACGCTCATACTCAGGATGCTTTTTCTTCGGCAGCGATTTGCGATGGTAGCGGGCGATCAATGCCATCATTTCCCGTTCCCGGGGCGAAAAGCCGAACAATTCGGCATGGCGGATCAGATGGTGGGAATGTTTGTGGTGGCTGTTGTAGCTGATAAAATAGCCGACGTCGTGCAGCAGAGCTGCTGACTCAAGGAGTCGCCGCTCGTTTTTTTTCAGCCCGAATTCCTTCGCCAGATAATCAAAAATACTCAGGGAAATCTTGGCGACATGCCGTGAATGTGGCTCATCAAAGTGGCAGGAACGGGCAAAGTCGAGTATCGCCCCCTTCCAACTGCGCCCCACCGTTGACTCGGGAAGTAGGTTCAGACGTTTCATGCAGCTGATAATCAGCCCCTCGCGAATACCTCGCTCGTTGACCAGCAGAATATTGGCTCCAAAATACTTCAACAACTCATCAATCACCACGAGTCCGGCAACAATGATATCAGCACGATCAGGGCTCAGGCCGGGAACGTTTCTGAGCGACCTGATATCCTTGCGCGCCAGCATGGCCAACAGATGGACAACCTCTGAGCGCAGGACCTCCAGACCATGTGCCGTGGAGTAGGTCTGGTGACGCATATTCATGACCATGGCTGCCAGGGTTGTTATGGTACCGCCTGAGCAAATGAACGTCTGCACCGAGCTCGTTTTTTCAGCTAATTTTTCTTTCAGCTCGGAGCGAACGAACCGCCTGAGTTTGGTTATTTCACTGTCCAGAACCGGATCCGATTTCATGAATCTGTCGGTCATGCGAACCGCGCCAAGCTCGAGGGACGAGCAGTTTTCAACGTGATTGGCAACGGCACTCATGATCTCCACGCTGCCGCCGCCGATATCAATGATCATGTAGCGTTTACCGCTCATATCGAAATTATGACGCACCGACCGCGCCACCAATTCCGCTTCTTCCTCCCCCGTAATAACCTTGATTTCGCGCCCCAGTTCGCGGGTCAAAACGGACACCAGTTCAGTGCCGTTTGAAGCACTTCTCACGGCACTGGTGGCAACAGCTTCAACTTCCGTGACCTTCAGACCGTCTATCAGTTTACGGATACGCGACATGGCATCAACCGCACGGGCAAAGGCCGCTGGGGAGATGCTCCCGCTGGCAGCAAGATTTTCACCAAGCCGGACAGTCGCTTTTTCATCATCAAGAATCGTATACCGCCCCTGTTGATCAACCTCAACAACAATGCAGCGGATTGAATTAGTGCCAATATCAATGGCGGCAAGGCGGCTTTTGTTCATGCACATACCTCCGTTCTGATTGAATCGCCCGTACTATGCATTAATTACCCGCAAAAGAAAAGGCGAAGCCATTAACGGCTCCGCCTTCCTCCCATCATCTTATCCGGCTTATGCAGAATTTACGCTGCAACAACCTTTGTGCCGTCAAGATTGTATCCCAGAGCTTCCTTGCGGGAAAGCTTGATCTTGCCGTTTTTGTCAACGCCGATACATTTGACCAGTACTTTATCGCCTTCGTTCAGAATTTCCGTCACAACCTTGACCCGTGTCGTGTCAAGTTCGGAAATGTGAACCAGCCCGTCCGTACCCGGCATGATTTCAACAAATGCGCCGAAATCCATGATTTTGCGAACGGTACCCATGTACAATTTACCTTCTTCAGCCTCGTCAGTCAGACCACGGATCATCTGGATTGCCAGATCACACGCTTCCTTGTTGGTGCTGGCGATGTTGATGCGGCCGGTATCATCGATATCGATCGTAACGCCGGTCGTTTCGGTGATGTTACGGATATTTTTACCGCCGGTACCGATGACGTCGCGGATACGGTCGGTCTTGACGTAGATTGTGGTGATGCGCGGAGCAAACGGTGACATCTCCGGACGCGGAGCGGCAAGGGTTTCTGCCATTTTTCCGAGAATGTGCAGACGACCTTCACGAGCCTGCTTGAGTGCCTGCTGCATGATCTCTTTTGTAACGCCACCGATTTTGATGTCCATCTGCAGTGCCGTAACACCTTCAGCAGTACCGGCAACCTTGAAGTCCATATCTCCCAGATGATCTTCGTCACCAAGAATATCGGACAGAATGGCAAACTTGTCACCCTCCTTGATCAGTCCCATGGCAATACCTGCAACCGGTGCGGTTACCGGGATACCGGCATCCATCATGGACATACAGCCGCCGCAGACAGCCGCCATGGAGGAAGAACCGTTACTTTCAAGAGTTTCAGAAACGATTCTGATCGTGTACGGGAAATCATCGTGCTTCGGCAGAACTGCCGCAAGAGCGCGCTCAGCCAGCATGCCGTGACCGATTTCGCGACGCCCCGGTCCGAGACGGAAGCTGGTTTCGCCGACTGAAAACGGTGGGAAGTTGTAATGCAGCAGGAAGCGTTTGCGTGAAGCGCCGTACAGGGAGTCGATCCGCTGTTCATCACTGGAAGTGCCGAGGGTGGCGGCAACCAGCGCCTGTGTTTCACCACGGGTAAACAGTGCCGATCCGTGAACGCGCGGCAGGAAGCCGGTTTCGGTGCTGATCGGACGAATGGTGTTGGTGGTACGACCATCGATACGGATACCGGTATCAAGGATATCGGCACGGACGCGCTCATACTCGAAATCACCCAGAAACGCCTTGATCTTTTTGGCGGAGCCTTCGAATTCCGCTTTCAGCGCCTCAATGGTGTCGGCTTTAATCAGATCAATTTGATCATGACGCTCATTTTTTGCTTTGAGCTTGACCGCTTCACCCATCCGGTCGTAGGCAAGTGCACGTACCCGTGCCAGCAGAACTTCATCAACAACCACCGGCGCGACAACACGCTTGGCAACGCCCGCTTTCTTCTGCAGTGCTTCCTGGGCTTCGATCAGCGGCAGCATCGCTTCCTTGGCAAAAAATACCGCTTCCAGTAGGTCAGCCTCGGAAACAAATTTTGCTTCCCCTTCAACCATGATTACGGCGTCCCGACTGGCGGCAACAACGATCTCAAGATCACTGTTTTCCAGCTGCTCCGCAGTCGGATTGCAGATGAACGCACCGTCAACACGGGCAACTTTGGCGCCGGCAATCGGACCATTAAACGGGATGTCCGAGATCATCAGTGCCGCTGAAGCGCCCAGCATTGATAAAATTCCGGGATCATTATCCTGATCAGCCGAAACAACGGTAGCAATGATCTGAGTGTCATTCAGAAACGTTTCCGGAAACAGCGGGCGGATCGGACGATCGATAAGACGGCAGGTAAGGGTTTCAGGATCTGTGGGACGGGCTTCGCGCTTGAAAAAGCCACCCGGGATCTTGCCACCGGCGTACGCCTTCTCTGTGTAGTTTACGGTGAGCGGGAAAAAATCCTGTCCTTCTTTAGCTTCCTTTGCTGCAACTACGGTGACCAGAACAACGGTGTCGCCGCAACTGACGACAACCGCACCACTGGCCTGTTTTGCCATTTTGCCGGTGGAAAGCGTAATCGTTCTCCCCCCGAACTCAACCTGAACATTTTGTTCCATACTATTCTCCTCTTCGGTTGCGTTGGGGCCGTCGGTACAACCACTGCGCCACCTGCCGCAGAAATTCTACCCACGCCCCCAACAAAAATAAAAAGGGCCGCGAAGCCCTTTTCTTAGATGAGCATACCATAAATAGCGAAGCGGTAATCCTGCATTGACAGGAATACCGCTGCGAACTATCTACGAATGCCGAGTCGCTCAATAACAGTTTTGTATCTGCTCAGCTCTTGGCCTTTCAGATAATCCAGCAGGCGCCTTCTCTGGCCGACAAGTTTAAGAAGACCACGACGGCTGTGGTGATCCTTTTTGTGTGTTTTGAAATGCTCAGTAAGATAGGTGATACGCTCGGTCAGAATTGCAATCTGAACCTCTGGTGAACCTGTATCGCTGTCATGTTTCTTGAATGCATTGATGATTTCCTGCTTTTTTTCGGTTGCCAGCACAGTCAACTCCTCCATTTACCTGATTAATGTGTGATACAAAAACGGGACATTCCCTAGTATGCATAAAACGAGTTGTATTACCTATCACAGTGACGACTCATTTGTAAAGTACTAACTTAGATAAATACACGCTTCAGAACTAACTGCGGAAGGCCTTCATCCCCGCGTGACAACAGGGCAACCGCGACCAGTTTGTTGTCATGGGTGAGTCTGACCAACGGTGGTTCGCCGGTGGCAACGTCGAGGCTGTCTACAATCTCGTTCGAGAGCGGTGAGCGGCCAAACGATACTTTTGTCAAACCGGCATCCGTGAGCCGTAAATCCTGTAAATGCGCCAGAGAAGCAGATGGCGTGACACAGAGGGACGACAACTCACCGTCACGCACAGCACACTCGAGAGCTTCAAGGGTATGGGCAGCACCTATTTCGAACGGGCCGCTCGCAGTCCTGCGCAATTCTTTCAGAGCGGCACCACATCCTGCCACGTTTCCGATATCATCGGCCAGCGTCCGGACATAGGTTCCCCGCGAACAGACCACTCTGATTGCTACAAACGGAGGGGTAAACGAGAGAAGCTCAATGGAATGAACCTCTACGGGACGAGCTGCCCGCTCAACCTCCTGCCCCATACGCGCCAGCTTGTACAGAGGCTGCCCCCCCTGTTTGATTGCAGAATACATGGGGGGGATCTGGAGAATGGGACCTGTGAAGCGGGTAAAGATCTCCTGCAACCGGTGTGCTGATACTGCAGAGAACTCTTTCTCGCGCAGAACGGTACCGGTCATGTCCAGGGTGTCGGTTGCTACACCAAGCTGTATCAGCGCTTCGTAGCATTTAACCCCTTCGTCCAGGAACGGAATAGCTTTGGTACCATCATTGACTGCTACCGGCAGAACCCCGGTGGCAAACGGGTCAAGAGTGCCGGTATGTCCAACTTTACGGGTACCCAGAATGCGGCGGACACGGCTGACCACGTCATGGGAGGTGATGCCGGCCGGCTTGTCAATGACAACAAATCCGTCAATCAAAGATATTCGTCCACAATGCCGTACACCGTTGCCTTGATATCTTCCAGAGAGCCTTCCATAGTGCAGCCTGCTGCGTTATGGTGACCTCCACCGCCAAGCGCCTGGGAAAAAGCGGCGACATTCACCTTCCCCTTGGAGCGGAAACCGACCTTCCATTTACGCTCATCCAGCTGGCGGAAAAATATGGCAACCTCCACCCCCCGTATGGAGCGGGGATAATTGACAAAACCATCCGTCAGCACTGCATCCGCACCACAGGCAGCATACATGTCACACGTGACGGTAACAGAAGCGGCCTGACCCTCTTTGAAAATTTCAAGTGTCGGCAGGCATTTAGCTAGCAGTTCAAGTCGTTTTTGCGGTTGGCTTTCATAAAGCTGTTCCGCAACACCCCAGGCATTAATGCCGCACTCAATCATTGCACCGGCCACGGTAAACGCCTCGCCATTCGCGTTGGAATAGCGGAATGAACCGGTATCGGTAATGATGGAGACATAAAGACAGACCGCTGTCTCACGGTCAAAGCGGTAACCGTACGCATCCAGTATCCGATGGACGAGAATGCCGGTCGAAGCGGCTTGTGAGTCTATGAAGTTGTAGTCGCCAAAATTGTCGCAGGAAAGATGGTGATCCAGGTTGATCGTCGTAGTAACTCGTGAAAAACGGCAGAATTCATCCCCTGCCCGTCTCCGTTCACCGATATCGAGTACAACTGAAACATCGAAATGCCTATCGGGAATATGCGGTAAAACGCCATCTGCACCCGGAAGAAACGCGTACAGTTCGGGAACCGGATCCTGATAATGTACGGTGACCTCTTTACCTATGTTGCGGAGAAATGATGCAAGAGCCAGCGATGAGCCGATGGCATCGCCGTCGGGGCCTTCATGGGTAGTCAGGAGAAAAGATGAGTTGGAACGAATAACTTCAATGATCTGTTGAATTGTTTCCGTCATGCTCAGTGTTTATCTCCTTAAGAATGGATTCAATACGACTGCCGTAATCCAGGGATTTATCGTATTTGAACACAAGTTCCGGTGTATGGCGGATCGTGAGTTTCTTTCCTATATCCCGGCGGATAAACCCTTTAGCACTGTTCAACCCTGCCTCAGTATCCTTTTTTGTTTTCTCATCACCGATAACGGTGAAAAAAATACGGGCGAGACTTAAATCGTCCGTAACTTCAACGCCGGTAATCGTGACAAAACCTATCCGTGGGTCATTAAGCCCGCGGGACAGGATTGAACAAATAATTTCATGTATGGTTTCAGCAACCTTGTCCGAACGTTTATGCTGCATAAGAACCTCAGACGGCATGCGGCGAAGCAGCGGGCGGGAGGGAAAAACTGTTCCCCCGCTCATCCCGTTACGCCACTGCTCTACAGTTTGGTAGCAATTTTTTCCATTTCAAATGCTTCGATAATGTCACCGGTCTTGATGTCATTATAGTTTTCAAGGCCGATACCGCATTCATAGCCGGTGGCAACTTCCTTGACGTCATCCTTAAAGCGGCGCAGGGAAGACATCTTGCCCTCGTAAACGACCACATTGTCCCGCAGCAGGCGAACCTGGGCATTACGGACCATCTTCCCGTCGAGAACGTAACTGCCCGCGACGTTGCCGAATTTCGGTACGGAAAAGACATCCCTGATTTCAACACGCCCAAGGAATTTCTCCTTGAACGTCGGCTCAAGCAGTCCTTCCATGGCTTTTTTAACATCCTCAACGGCGTCATAGATAATGCTGTAAAGCCGGATATCAACGCCTTCCCGCTCGGCATGCCCCTGTGCCTTGACTTCCGGACGAACATTAAAACCGATAATGATCGCGTTCGAAGCCGCAGCAAGGTTTACATCGGTCTCGGTAACCGCGCCAACGGCTGAGTGAATGACGTTCAAACGCACCGCATCGGTGGACAGTTTCCGCAAGGACTCACTGACCGCCTCGACAGAACCCTGCACATCACCCTTGACAACAACGTTGAGATCTTTGACTTCTCCGCTCTGAATACGCTTGTAAAGATCGTCCAGAGACAGTTTGGTATGTTTGGCAAATTCAACTTCACGCTGCTTGATCTGACGCAGGGTTGCAATTTCCTTAGCCTGTTTTTCGTCTTTCATGGCGACAAAAATATCACCGGCATCCGGCACGCCGGACAATCCGACAAGTTCAACCGGCATGGAAGGTCCAGCCTCCATCACTTTCTCACCGCGATCGTTCTGCATCGCCCTGACACGGCCGGAATGAATCCCGACGACACAATAATCACCGGTTTTGAGCGTACCTTCCTGAACCAGAACCGTGGCAACCGGACCGCGCCCTTTATCAAGCTTGCCTTCAACAATGGTCCCTTTGGCAAGCTTGTTCGGATTAGCAGTCAGCTCCATGAGGTCGGCCTGCAGCAACACCATTTCCAGCAACCCTTCCAGATTGATGCGCTGCTTGGCTGATACTTCCACCATGGTGACATCACCACCCCAATCGGAGGAGACAAGCCCCTGATCCGTCAGTTCCTGCTTGACGCGATCCGGCTTGGAACCGGGCTTGTCGATTTTGTTGATTGCAACAATAATCGGCACTCCGGCGGCTTTGGAGTGATTGATGGCTTCACGGGTCTGCGGCATGACACCGTCATCGGCAGCTACCACAAGAATAACAATATCAGTAACCTTGGCACCACGGGCACGCATGGCGGTAAACGCTTCATGTCCCGGAGTATCCAGGAAGGTTATTTTGCGGCCGTTGAGCTCAACATCATAGGCACCGATATGCTGGGTAATGCCGCCCGCCTCGCCGGCTATAACATTGGCTTCACGGATTGCGTCCAGCAGTGATGTCTTGCCGTGGTCAACATGTCCCATGATTGTGACGACAGGAGACCTTTTTTCAAGAGTTTCAGGAGCATCGGGGGTTGATTCAAGAATTTCATCAAGGTCAACCGCCACGTTTTCAACTTCATACTCGTACTCTGACGCGAGAATCACAGCCGTATCAAAATCCAGGGCGTGATTGATGGTAACCATCATCCCCATCTTCATCAATGATTTGATCAGGTCGTTTGCCTTGATACCAAGGCGCTTGGCCAGTTCACCGACCGAGATGCTTTCCGATATTTTGATGATACGCTTGATCGCTTTCGGCACGGTGATTTCCGTTTTTCTGGTTTCAGAAACCCGCTCTTTACCGCCGCGCTTCTTTGACCCTTTATATACCGGATCAAAAGCCCGCTCACGCTTTTCAATAATTTCGTTTTTACGCGGCTGCTCTTTTTTCTTGGCTGGAGGAGCACCCTTCTTGGCTCCTTTCCCGGCATCACCGTACCCGGGGCCATCCTTCTTTCCGACGCGACGATTGTCACCGCCCGGCAAAGCTGCCGGAGCGAGCTGTACCTGTTTCATGCGGGAGCGGTCGAGTTCGGTTGCGGGGGCGGAAGGTGCTGAAGAAACCGGCCGTTTCTGCTCATAGCCGGGTGAGGGGCGACGGGCATCAGCGCCCGGGGCAGGCCGTCTCTGATCACCTGCTGCAGCGGGTGCCGGTCTGCGCTGCTGCGCAGGATCGGCAGAAGGATTCTGAACTGCTGTTCTCGGAGTAACCGGGGTATCTCTGGTTACCACGCGGGTCGGGCGATTTGTGACGCCGTGAATTTCAACCATGCCAAGAATTCTGGCCTGATTCGGACCTGCCTTAATCGGTTCCGGCTGCGCCGGCGGCTCAACTACCGGGGCGGCAACGACAGGGGCTTTGGGAGATTCAGCTGCAACGGGCGCAGCGGCACCAGCAATCGGTGCAGCAGCGGGAGGAGCTGCAACGGCAGGCGTGGGGACAAATGCAGACAGCTGCTGTACGGGTGCCGCTTCCGCTGCCACAGCGACCGGTTCAACGGCCTCTTCCCCGGCCGGCACAACCTTGGCTCTGCGGCGGATGATATTCGATGCAACCCTGACCTCATTGGTAGCGGTATCCTTCGGCTGGGGGACTGTCAAACGCGCAACGACACCCTCATCAACCTGCGATGTAGCCGTTTTGGCGTCAACACCAATTTCTTTGAGTCTGGCGATTGCATCTTTGGGCTCAATACCCAACGTCTTTGCCAAACTACCCACACTAATTTTACCCATATTTTACCTCCCCCAGGAAGTTTCTGTATCTGTCGATAGCTCTCAAAAGTTGTGTCACAAAGCCGCCTGATGCTACAGCCAATGCACTTCTGGGCGCCTTGCCTAAAATCGCCCCAAAATCGTCCTTCGTCATAACGGTACGGTGCGGCACACTGTTGGCGGAAGCAAGATGCACGATCTTTTCACCGATTGCCGGCGAAACGTCCTCTGCAACCAGAACCAGCCCCGGCTTTTTCCTGCTTCTCAGGGCATCACTCACCATGGATCCGCCGCCGGTTATTAATCCCGCTTTGTTAGCCAGGCCGATCAGTCCGATTATGCGGCCATGCATCTGTAAACGTACATGCTCCACAAGCTGTTCTGACGGCATAACCGTCACGTCATGCTTGAAGGAGCGCTTGAACTGTCGCTGCCCGACCGCAGCGACGAGACAGTTCTTATCAATGCAGGTATATGCGCCTCTGCCCGGCAGCCGGTTTTCCAGGTCCGGCAGAATCTCCATGTCAGGAGTCAAAACAAACCGGAGCAACAGATTCTTGTCCCTGCTTGTCCGACAGCCGAGGCAGCTGCGCTGCGGAGCTTCTGCGTTCCCTTTACCGGCCATATTCTGAACTATTCGGTGACAGTTTCATCAACAGCGGCGACAGGAGCGGCATCCAGTTCCTGTTCCGGAACCGGCGCTTCTTCTGCCTCAGTGCCGTCAAACGATGAAAATTCCTGAATCGGCGTTTCAGCAACCTTTGATTCGCTCTTGATATCAATCCGGCAGCCGGTCAGACGAGCAGCCAGACTGACATTCTGACCACGTTTTCCAATAGCCAGTGACAGCTGATCGTCGGCCACAATGATTTCGAGAGCGCGCTTCTCTTCGTCCACAAAAACCTTGGAAACCTGAGCCGGTGAAAGAGCGTTGCAGGCAAAGCGGGCGATATCCTCGGACCAGGGGATAATATCAATTTTTTCTCCGCGCAGCTCGGATACAACATTCTGTACCCGTGCACCACGCATACCGACACAGGCGCCAACCGGATCAACATCACGATCGTTCGATGACACCGCTATTTTAGCGCGACTGCCAGCATCACGGACGATGGCATTTATCTCAACGATGCCCTCGGCGATCTCGGGAACCTCAGCTTCAAACAGTTTGGCAAGCATGCTGGGATGAGTGCGGGACAGCATGATCTGCGGCCCTTTGGTGGTCATGCGGATATCGGTGATAATTGCCCGGATTCGATCCCCGGGACGATACACTTCACGCGGCATCTGCTCCTTGGCGGGCAATACAGCCTCAGCACGCCCCAGATCTATGAGCAGCTCCCCTTTTTCAAAGCGGCGCACCATACCGGTAATGATTTCCCATGTACGATCGCTGTATTCTTTATAGATAGTTTCCCGCTCGGCATCACGCACTTTCTGGATGATGACCTGCTTTGCCGTTTGAGCAGCAATACGGCTGAAGCCACTGGCGTCCAGTTTTTCGCCAAGCGAATCGCCGATTTCTGCTTCAGGGTCCACCTCGTGGGCTTCATCAAGGCAGATTTCCTTGTAGGAATCTTCAACATTTTCAACAACCGTGACAAACTCAAAAAGCTCTACCTCTCCGGTTTCATGGTTGTAATGAGCCTCTAGATCGCGGGTATTGCGATACTTTTTATTAGCAGCGGTCAAAACCGCCTGCTCCATGGCCTCCAGAACAACCTGACGGTCGATGCCCTTCTCTTTGACAAGTTGGTCGATAGCGTGCTTGAGATTAATAATTGTATCCACGGTTGCTTCTCCTTGCTGGCATATATGGGTACTTCAGATCAAAGTTCAAATTCGAGATTAGCTTTGGCAACGCGCTCAAACGGTATGGATGCGGTCTGCCCCTCTGTGAGCGTCATCTTGACGACACCATCAACAAGGCCGTCAAGCTTACCCAGAAACGTCTTGCGTTTATTGCCACTATCATCAAGAAACGGCTGATAGGTACGGACCTTGATAAGGCGCCCCGTAAAACGGTCAAAATCAGCCTGCTTTTTAAGAGGGCGGTCCAACCCCGGGGAAGAAACCTCCAGGGTATAGTTGCAGGCAATAACGTCTTCCACATCCAGAATTAATGACAGTTCCCTGCTGAGGCCAGCGCAATCATCCAGCATTACACCGCCTTCTTTATCGATAAACAGACGCAGCACGGCATCACGGCCAACCCTGCCGAATTCTATATCAACCAGCTCAAGCCCCATTGAATCGAGTATTGACTGGGCAATACCGGTGACGACTGTACATGTATCTTCTTTTTGAGTTGCCATACGGTTCCCGATTGAACAAAAAAAAGTGAGCCTTGCGAGCTCACTTACTGAGTGAACATAAATTGTATCTCTTCCTACCATGCTGACAGCAGGAATGCAAGTACATTTTTATATCAAACGGTTATTTTACGCCGATTCGAAGCACCTTGCGGACGGCTTATCCTGAGAACGCCTGACGCAGAATTTCAGCCCGCTGTTCTGCATGAATATGATGGGACCCGACAGCCGGACAGGAATCTGCCGGACGACCGATGTAGCTGACTGGCACCGACAAATTTCTGAACTGCCACTCAATATAGTGCCAGGCGCCCATATTTTCCGGTTCCTCCTGTACCCAGAACAGCCGGCAACCTGTCCCGCGCGGGGCGACAATCCCCCGAACGGCAGTCAAATCCAGCGGATATAGTTGTTCAACCCGGACGATCACCGTATCCTGCCGGTTTAGCCTGAAGCGCTCATCCTCCAGCTCATAATATATTTTCCCGCTGCAGAACAGGACCTGGCGGGCATCAGAAATATCATCGACGCTGCTGATACAGGTTTTAAACGTGCCAGTGCTGCAGTCAGCAAGCCTTGAAACGCAGACCGGATGACGCAGCAGGCTCTTCGGCGTAAAGACGATCAGCGGCTTACGGAATGACTGGAGCATCTGGCGCCTGAGCAGATGAAACATCTGAGCCGGTGTCGACGGGCAGGCCACGATCATATTTTCCGACGCACACAGCTGCAGATAGCGTTCAATTCGAGCACTGGAATGTTCGGCGCCCTGCCCTTCATAGCCGTGCGGCAGCAGCAGTACCAGACCGCAGGCACGGTTCCACTTGGTTTCTCCACTGGCGATAAACTGATCGATGATAACCTGAGCACCATTGGCAAAGTCACCAAACTGGGCCTCCCAGAGAGTGAGACACTGCGGCGCCTCCAGGGCATACCCGTATTCAAAACCAAGCACGGCAAACTCGGACAGCAGGCTGTTCCACACCTGAAAAACAGCACCGTCACGGGCAACAGCCTCCAGCGGCGTGCAGCTCCGCTCGTCACTGCTGTCGATTACGACACAGTGACGGTGATTGAACGTTCCGCGCCGGGAATCCTGCCCGGAAAGCCGGACGGAATACCCCTGGTCAAGCAGTGTCGCGTACGCAAGGGTTTCGGCATTTCCCCAATCGATCCCCACCCCGCTCAGAACCGCATCAAAACGTTTCTGAATCAGGGCGGCAATTTTTGCGTGCGGCGTAAAGTCTGCCGGCAGAGAGGTCAACTGCCCGGCAATAGCCACCAGCTTTGCTTCCGGCACCGCCGTATCAACAGCGGTATCGCTATATGCTGCGGTGATGTTGCTCCAGTGGTCGGAAAAGCCGATCGCCTTTACCTCGGGAGTTTTTCTGAACGAATCTTCCAGCGTCTCGCTGACACGGCGCTCCAGCTGCACCAGATCCTCCGCCGAGACACCCGCCTCTTCAGCGAGCACCTGTGCATAGATCCGGTTTACCGACGGGCGCCCCGCAATCCGCTGATACATACCGGGCTGGGTAAACGCCGGTTCATCTCCTTCGTTATGACCATGTCGACGGTAGCAGATCAGCTCAATCACCACATCCCGATGAAATGTTCTGCGGTACTCCATGGCGAGGTCAACCGCATGCAGGGCGGCTTCCGGAGCTTCCCCCTGAATATGGAAAATCGGGCAGGCAAGCATTTTGGCTATATCCGTGGCATAGCAGGTGGAGCGGGAATCCTTGGGAAGTGTCGTAAAGCCGATCTGGTTATTCAGCACAATATGAATCGTCCCGCCGGTGCCATAACCGGCCAGTTCGGACATATTGAGAACCTCCATGACGCTCCCCTGCCCTGCAAACGCAGCATCACCGTGAATGAGGACCGGCAGTGCCCGCTGAGCACCGTCTGCGCCATAGCGATCCTGCCGGGCGCGGCACTTCCCCTCGACAACGGCATTTACCGCTTCAAGGTGACTCGGGTTGGCGGCAATGGTCACATGCACCCTGCCGCCGTCAAAATCGATATCGCACGAATGCCCTTTATGATATTTGACATCACCGTCACCCTGGAAACCGGGCGAAATGCTGTCGGTAAACTCGGCAAACAGAACTTCATACGGCTTGCGCAGAATATGCGCCAGCACATTCAGCCTCCCGCGATGCGACATCCCCATAACAACATCACTGATTCCAGCTCCCGGACAGGCAGAGACAATCCGGTCAAGCACCGGGATCAGAACTTCGCCCCCCTCAAGGGAAAAACGTTTCTGTCCGACAAACCTGCGATGGAGAAACGACTCAAACAGTGCTGCCTGATGGAGTTTTTCCAGAATATGCATTTTTTCCGGAATGGAAAAAGCGGGGTGATTCCGGCACGGTTCCATCCGGTCAATCAGCCACTGGCGGTCATCCGGTTCCTGAATATGCATGAATTCCACTCCGGTTTCCCGGCAATAGGTCTCACGCATGGTCTGTACAACTTCACGCAGCGTTGCGTGCGGCGTAAGAAAACGGCGGCAGGCGAAGGATGTGTCTAGATCGCTGTGGTCAAGACCGAAGGCGGAAAGTTCAAGCAGAGGATGGGATAAGCGGCAGGGAGAAAGCGGGTCGGTGCACGCAAGGAGATGGCCGATAGAGCGGTAGCGGTAGATAAGGGACTGAACACCGGATAACTTCTGTGCCCCCGCTTCGTCAAGGCCGCCACCGCTGACCGGTGCAGCGCCCAGACCGAGCTCAAAGCCGGAAAAAAACAGCCGCCACTGTTCCGGTACGGATTCGGGTGACTGCTGCCACTGGCGGTAGTACGCGTCAAGCCATTCTCCTGATTGAGCAGCCAGAAAAGTTCCGTCCGTCATAGTATCCCCGTTACTTCCACTGAAGTTACACTGTCAGGCATACGGCGGCAGAGTCTTTCAACAAGCCGGCCGGACCCCTTTTTACTGCCGTCCAACAGTTTGCAGCAGATCACGCACGGTCACCCCTTCAAGACTGACACGACAGCCGTCCCACCCTTTGCGGACAGCCTCCTCGGCACATTGAAGGGTCTGACTGCTGCTCTGGAGTTCCGATACCCCGCGCAACGCTCCGATGACATCGCAGACCTGAACCTCGGACGGATCCCGCACCGGCAGCCAACCGGACTCATTGACCCCGGTCGCGGCAAGATAACCCAGCCCCTGTAATACCTCAGACACAGACTCAATCAGCAGCAACGGAACATCAAGTTCAATAGCCAGCTGATCGGTTGACGGCGGAATACCCCCGGTTTGAAAATGGCGGCAGACCTGAAGCAGCAGCGCCAGAGCGAGCTCTTCACGCGCAGTTTCTGTCAGGTGAAAGGCACTGACGTAAAGACCATGACCGTCATGTTGATGCGCAAAGACGATCTCCAGTCCGAAAAGGACTATGAGCCAGCTCGTGTAAATCCAGACCAGAAATACCGGCACTGCGGACAACGTTCCATAAATCGCATTATAGTTGGCAACCCCCACCTGAAAGTGGAAGTATCCCCACTGCGCCAGTTGCCAGGCGGTCCCGGCAATGATCCCTCCCGCCAGGGCTGAACTAAAACGGACTCTGGTATTGGGAATAAAAATATACAGGAAAACCATGGCAATCCAGACGCTTACATACGGCAGAAAACGGAACAGCAGCAATATAGCGTCACCCAGATAGGTATTCTGGATCAGCCACTGCAGCATCCATTGGCTCTGCAGGGATGAGGTCATACTGGTCGCAGCAAGCAGCAGGATCGGTCCGACCACCACAACACTCAGATAATCACTGAACCGTCTCTGAACAGTGCGGGTCTCGCGCACGCCCCAAACGGCGTTGAATGCTTCATCGATGCTCCCCATGAGGGAAATAACGGTGACAATCAGCATTACAAGGCCGATCACCCCCAAAGATTTCACATTGGTATTGTTCACGTAGTTGACAATGCGGGAGACTGTTTCGCCGGAATCACCCGCTACCTGCTGCAGGATCGGCTCAAGCGCATTTTGCGCTCCAAGTCCTTTCAGTACCGAAAAGGCAATTGCCAGAAACGGCACCATTGAGAGAACCGTTGTGTAGGTAAGTGCTGCGGCGCGCATCGGCCCCTGATGGGTGATAAAATTTACCGAAATTACGTACATGAGCCGAAGGAGCGCGAAGAATCTTCCTTTCAGGCCATACCACTCTTCAGGAGAACCTGTGTGCAACAGATCGGGAATTTTCAGGTTCAGCATGGTGTGCTCCTCACTCGGTTCAGCGACGCGGAGTTCAGATGGTAATCGTGTCTCCCGGACGCATCCGTTTCTGTTCATCATGCGCCGGAGTTTCAATAGACGAGGAAAGCAGATAAAAGAAGAGAAAAATCATGGCTGCGATACCAAGAGTAATCGGCAGGAGACGGATACGGGTATCGGTTTTCAGCGGTGCAAGCACGAAACCGAATACTGTCACGACTACTCCGTACCCACCGATCGCCGCAGCCCAGAACATGCCGAGACGGTAGAGCCGGCTCTCACCTGCCGGAGTCAGAGCAAACAGATCAGAGAGCTGCACATGACAATAACTGACCAGAACAATCAGAATCAACGCTGCCATGATCAGGCGCATGCCATTTTTTACGGTACGCTTGCGCACTGTTTACCCTCCCTGACTGCCGCACCACGAGATATCCCCCAGCCCTGCCCGCAAAACCTCTGGTGTTGAACCGATCAGACTGACAACAGAGCTGACATCAGTTTTCAGAATACCGCCGTCAATGACAAAATCAAGCTGACTGCCGAATGTTTCGGCAATAGTGCGTGGATCCCCTTCCGGCTCTTCGCCGGAAAGGTTGGCGCTGGTGGTTATAATCGGGTTTCCCAGTGCGGTCACGAGATCGAAGCAGATGTTGTTATCGGGAATGCGGATACCAACGGTTTTCTGGCGGGTCAGGAGCAGATCGGGAACTTCATGCGTTGCTTCAAATACGAACGTGTATGGGCCGGGAAGGTACCGTTTTATGAGCTTGAAGGCAGAGTTACTGACCCGGGCATAGCGGGATATTTCGGAAAGAGAGGAACAGATAATCGAGAAGGGCTTGCGCTTGTCGCGCTGTTTCATCTGATAGATCCGCTCAATGCTTTTTTTACAGAAGATCGAGCAGCCGATGCCGTAGGTTGTATCAGTCGGATAGGCGATAACCCGGCCGTCCTTCAGGCTTTCCACAACCCGGGAGATCTGGTGAGGCTGGGGATATTTGGAGTTGATTTCCAGAATCATGGCTGTGCCGTCCGCAACAGCTCCGTCACACGGCACGACAGCAGGGCAAACTCCTCCAGAGAAAGGGTTTCTCCCCTCCTGCGGCCATCAATGGCACATGATTCCAACAGCTGTTCACAGTCGACCGTTTTTGCAAACTCAGCAGATTTAAGGCAGTTGGCGAGCGTCTTGCGGCGCATGGAGAAGGCACTTTTCACAACGCTTCTAAACACACCCTCATCACCGACTTCAGCTCTCACAGCTGTTCGGGGGATAAAATTCAGCACAACCGAATCCACCTTGGGGCTGGGATGAAAACAGCCGGGCGGCACCACAAATACGCGTCTGATATCGAACCACAAACCGAGCAGTACCGTGGTCACACCATAGGCAGAGCAATCCGGAGGAGCGGCCAGACGGTCTCCGACCTCCTTTTGCAGCATCAGCGTCATGCGCGCCAGCCTGCTGTGGACGCCGTACAGGCGGAACAGTACTTCAGTTGAGATGTTATAGGGAAGGTTGGCGACCACGTTCCATTTCTGGGGAGATTCAGAGAGCAGCGCATCAAGATCGACCTTAAGCACATCTGCGTCGATAACGGTAACACGCTCATTATCTTGATGCTGGTCGCGATGAAATGCCGCCAACGCATGGTCATATTCAATCAGCACGAGTCTGCCGGCACGCCCGGCCAGGTGTTTTGTCAAGGCTCCCCGGCCCGGGCCGATTTCGAGCACCGGCTGGTCGGGCAGAATATCGGCGGCCTGGATAATCCGGTCGATAACATTCCCGTCTACCAGAAAATTCTGGCCCAGTGATTTCAGGGGGCGGCGAGCAGCACTCATGTCATTGATTCCTTTATACTGTCCATATTCCACGTGGCGGTGACATCCAGTGAAAGGGGCGAAACATGCCCGTGTGACAGGTAATAATCTCCCGGGACCGCTATCATCGCCGCGTTGTCACCGCAGAGCGAGGGGTGTGGGATGGACAGTTCAACACCAAGCTTTTTGCACAGTGCCGTCATGCTGCTGCGCAGACCGCTGTTACAGGCGACCCCCCCCGCAACCACGAGACGGGAAGCACCGGTTTGGCAGATAGCAGCCTCTGTTTTTACCGAAAGGACGTGGCAGACCGCCTGCTGAAATGACGCGCAGAGGTCATTGGCTGCCTCCCCTGGAATTGCAACAGGAAATTTTGTCACCTGCTGCAGCACCGCCGTTTTCAGGCCACTGAAGCTGAAATTGAGCGTTCCGTCACGAAGCAGCGGCCTCGGCAAACGAAGTGCATCGGGATTACCGTCCCGGGCCATCCGGTCAACCAGCGCCCCGCCGGGATACGGCATCCCCATGATTTTAGCACATTTGTCGTATGCCTCCCCGGCGGCATCATCGATGGTTCTGCCAAGGGTTGTGTAATGGCCAAAACCCTCCACATGGTACAGATGGGTATGTCCGCCGGATACTACCAGCGCCAGAAAGGGGAACGCCACCGGCCGTTCCAGAAATGTCGCAAACAGATGACCTTCAATATGATGTACGCCGACAAACGGGATTTTTCGGGCAACAGCGATGGCCTTTGCCGCAGAAAAACCGACCAGAAGCGCCCCTGACAGCCCCGGCCCACGGGTAACCGCAACCCCTTCCAGCTCATCCATGCCGACTCCGGCATCCTGAAGCGCCTGAGTGACCACCGGCGCCAATGATTCCAGATGCTTTCTGGATGCGATTTCCGGGACAACTCCGCCATATTCAGCGTGAATAGCAACCTGGGAAGAAATGACCGAAGACAGGACGGTGCGGCCGTCTCGCACAATCGCGGCGGCCGTTTCGTCACAGGATGTTTCAATGGCAAGAAGAAGCATTCAGGAAAACTTTGTGGACGTGCAACAGGTCACAGCAGATTGGCGGCCAGTTCGGCCAGTTCTGAGCGTTCACCCTTGGTCAGCGTCACATGCGCGGCAATCCGCTCACCCTTGAATTTCTCCACTAGGTAGGTCAGGCCGTTACTGGATGAGTCGACATACGGGTTGTCGATCTGGTACGGGTCGCCGGTCAGGACGATTTTGGTCCCTTCACCGACACGTGTGACAATTGTCTTGATTTCATGGGGGGTCAGGTTCTGGGCCTCATCCACAATCAGATACTGGTTTGGAATCGAGCGGCCACGGATATAGGTCAGCGGTTCAATATCCAGAAGTCCCATGGCCATCAGCTCTTTGTATCCCTTGCTATGCCGTTTTTCAGATTCATGCCCGGAAATCAGCAACTCCACATTGTCGAAAATCGGCTGCATCCAGGGGGTCAGTTTTTCCTCAATGTCACCCGGCAGAAAACCAAGATCCTTCCCCATGGGAAAAACAGGGCGCGAAACCAGCAGGCGGTTGTAGATATTTTCCTCCGCCGTTTTATGAAGACCGGCCGCGATCGCCATAAGCGTTTTTCCGGTTCCCGCCTTGCCCACCAGCGTCACCAGCTTGATCGTGTCATCCATCAGAACGTCAAGAGCAAAGGACTGTTCCCGGTTGCGCGGAAAAAGGCTCCAGATCCCCTCCTTTGGTACCTTGCGCACCGGCACAATACGCGAGTTGGCAGGATCGTTGCGGCAGATGGCAGAATGGCTCGGGTTCGAGCTGTCCACAATGGTTATAAACTCGTTGGGAGACAGCCCGGGAGGGGCCTCAAGCCACCCCTGTCCATAAAACCGGTCAATCGCTTCCGGCAGCATCTCAATCGATCGGGTGCCGGAGTACAGATCCTGAATATCAACTTTGTCCGATTCATAATCTTCCGCGATCAGCCCGATAGCATCGGCCTTGATCCGCAGATTGGAATCCTTGGTCACAAAGATGGTGACGGTGTCAGGAAAGCGATCGCGGACATCCTGAGCAACGGCGATGATCCGGTTATCACCATTATCAACACGGAGGTCAACCGGCAGATTCTTGAAATATTTTTCAGCAAACATCTCTACCCGCAGCGTGCCGCCGCCCGGCATGGTAACGCCGCCTGCCAGGGAGCCCTTCTCACGCATGGCATCGAGAATTCTGGAAACCATGCGGGCATTTCTGCCGGTTTCATTCATATCCTTTTTGAAGCGGTCAACCTCTTCAATAACGGTAATCGGAATGATGATATTGTTATCCTGGAATTTGAACAGCGATTGAGGATCATGGAGTAAAACATTTGTATCGAGAATGAAGTTTTTCATGGGTCCCTTTCTGGGTGAGAATAACGGCAGAGCGCCGAAGCAGGAAATTGCTGTAACTCGATTTTCAGGCTGACCGGCGAATTTTGCCGATGCATTGTACTACGGCATCAGAAAAGAAAGCAATCTCTTCGCTTGTCGTGAACCAGCCGGGACTGACTCGAACCGTCCCCGCCGGCTGCGTCCCCAGAGTACGGTGGGCAAGGGGAGCACAATGAAGCCCGGAGCGAACCGCGATGTTGAAACCATGATCAAGCTCCAGAGCCAGCAGTGCCGGGTCAACACCGGAAGCAGAAAAGGAAAGGACCGAACAACGTGTCGACGCATCAGCAGGTCCGAAGATTGTCACTCCCGGGATGTTTTTCAGGCTCTGCTCCACCTGGGAAAGCAGACGCTGCTCGTGTATGTGGATGGCAGAAAGTCCCTGAGAACCTATAAACTCAATGCCGGCACACAAGCCGGCGATGCCCGGCAGATTATGGGTGCCGGCCTCAAATCCGTCCGGCATGGCCAGCGGCTGTTCTTCCGCAGTTGAGTTGGTGCCGGTCCCCCCCTGAATAACCGGCTTGAGCCGCACATGCGGAGCCGCGTACAGAATTCCGGTCCCGCCAGGCCCGAGCAGCCCCTTATGACCCGGAACAGCCAGCAGATCGATAGCAAAGCGCTCGACGTCGACAGGTATATGCCCGGCCGACTGTGCCGCATCCACCAGAAAGAGCGCTCCCGCTTCGCGGCAGAACTCAGACAGCTGCTGCAGCGGCTGAACGGCCCCGCAGACGTTGGATACATGGCTGACTGCTATCATTCGCGTATTCTGCTTCACTGCGCGGCGGACGTCTTCAGCGGAGACAACGCCATCCGATCCGGCAGGGACAATCGTCAGTTCGACACCTCTGTGCCGGAGTGCATAGAGCGGACGCAGCAGTGAATTATGTTCCATGGAAGTCGTAATGACATGGTCACCGGCGGACAAGGTCCCCTGCAGGGCCAGATTGAGGGCTCCGGTGGCATTTTGGGTAAAGATTATGCGTGATGAATCAGAAACTGAAAAAAACCGGGCCACCGTTTCACGCGCCTTGAAAAGGGTACGGCCGGCCTCCAGTGAGCGGCGATACCCGCCCCGCCCGGGAGAAGCTCCGACGTCACGCATGGCGTGCAGAACCGCTTCATAAACGTTCTCCGGCTTGGGAAATGAGGTGGCGGCATTATCGAGGTACACGGAAAGTTCCTTATATTACGGCATCAACTGCGGCTTTTCACTCAACCAGGGGAAAACATGAACTGTACCGCTGTTTTTGTCTCGCACGGAGTCATGGATTTTTTGTCCGATCTGCTCCTGGTCACTGCTCCCCCACCAGTTCTGCCAGGCAGCAACAGATTCAGCCCCGGCGTTATACAGATGATAGCCGCCATTGGAGCCGAAAGTATTATTCAGAAGGAGGATCTGGCCGTCTTCTGTACGCAGTGCATCCTGGCTGTTCCCTGTAAAAAGAGAGCGCATGATTTTGACACGTGACCCGATAAGATTGAGGGCGGTCTGCCTGTTCAGTTGAAAAAGAGTCGAAGTAATCTGCCCTTCTCCCCCCCTGATGAGCGCCCCTGAGGTATTTCCGGAAAATTCTCCACCAGTAATCCTGAACCGGCAGTCATCAGCTTCAAGCCCTGCCTGCTGACTGTTACTGATTTTTGGTGCTGCAAGCACAACAGAAGAATTGTTCAGCACACAGCCGCGAACGCATGCGAAAACAGCCATATCCCTGCTGTCAAATTCGCTGTTGTGGATTTCTACTCCGGTCTCAGAGTTGGAGACAGAACCGCCAACCGTCTGAACAACCCCGTCATGGGCAAGAAGAGCGGTTTGCGTCTGACTGATTGCAACGTCTTTCAGAAACAGAGAGGAGGACCAGGCGTCGATTCCGGTCGTGGCATATTCAATGCGACAGTGTTCCAGAAGATTGCGCTTTTCGGTGGCGAGGAAAACAATGCCGCCCCAGGAACCTCGAGTCGGCGTAACTCCGTCAGCAGTTATAACAACCGGCAGTTCTGCGGTTCCCGAAGCATGGAGGCGCCCCTGAACAACCAGGTTCGGGAGATGCCGATCAGCTGTAGCCGCAAAGCGCACAACAGTTCCCGGCTCAATGCGCAGAGTAGCCTGATTGGCCACAACAACAAACCCTTTGACAAGTATTGAGCCGCGCCAGATGACATCTTCGGTTAGCACCGCCCTGTCATACACCGTTGGTGTCTGTTCTGCTGCCGCAACGAACGTTGTCATACAGAAAAAAATACAGGCCGTTACAAATGCTTTCATCCAGGTCCCCTCAATGAGTACTGAATCAGTACCATGATTTATTTCAACTGTAAATTTAATGTTTTTCTGCCATCAATGCACTGCCGGCAGCTCTGGAAATACGCTTTTTTGAGTCCTTTCCCACTGTTATGTTTTAGTGAAATATATTTGTTGACAGCACATACATGTTGTGGTTTATTTCAGCACCTCCACAAAATATTGTGTTTTATGATGTTTTGACACTTCAGTTTAAATTCATTTTGTATCATCAGATACTTACCAATCAAGGAGTCCAGTTATGAAAAAAAGTTCCGCTTCCAGCACCATCCCCGGTCTGACAAAAAATGCCACCACCGTACTGGAAAAACGCTACCTGCGCCGTGATGAAACCGGTACGGTTTTGGAGACACCGGGCGACATGTTTCGTCGTGTCGCCGACACAATCGCAGCCGCTGATAAAACATTTGACAAAAAAGCCGATGTAAAGGGTTTGTCAGATACCTTTTACCGGATGATGACGAACTTTGAATTTCTCCCTAACTCCCCTACTCTCATGAATGCGGGACGCCCCCTGGGTCAGCTTTCCGCCTGTTTTGTACTCCCGGTAGGCGACTCAATGGAAGAGATCTTTGATGCCGTTAAATTTACCGCTTTGATCCATAAATCAGGTGGCGGCACCGGTTTTTCGTTTTCCCGTCTGAGACCAGCTAATGATGTTGTCAGCACCACCACCGGTATCTCCAGTGGTCCGTTGTCGTTCATGCGGGTTTTTGACGTTGCCACGGAAACCATCAAGCAGGGGGGGACCAGACGCGGCGCAAATATGGCTATTCTACGGGTCGACCATCCAAACGTGATGGATTTCATCATGTGCAAAGCCGACCAGAAACAGCTGAACAACTTCAACATCTCTGTCGGCCTGACAGAAAAGTTCATGCAGGCTGTCGAGCGTGATGAAGAGTATAACCTGATAAACCCCCGTGATAAAAAAGTCTGCGGCAGCTTAAACGCCCGCAAGGTGTTCCAGCGAATCGTCAAGCAGGCCTGGGAGAACGGCGAGCCGGGCATTATCTTCCTCGACCGCTTGAATCGCGACAATCCGACCCCTCTTGTCGGCGAGATTGAATCAACCAACCCCTGCGGGGAACAGCCGCTTTTACCGTATGAATCCTGCAATCTCGGTTCAATCAATTTAGGCGCCTTCGTCAAAGACCTTACGGTTGACTGGAAACGGCTGCGGGAAACCATCCATAATGCCGTCCACTTCCTGGACAATGTTATTGAGGCAAATAATTACCCTCTGCAGCAGATTCATGACATGACTCACGCCAACCGCAAAATTGGTTTGGGCGTCATGGGTTGGGCCGACTTGCTGATTCTGCTGGGTATCCCCTATTGTTCAGATGAGGCGGTAAAGCTTGGCAAAAAGGTGATGAAGTTCATCAATGATGAAGGACATCTGGCCTCGCAGGAACTGGGCAAAAAACGTGGGTCGTTCCCCAACTTCAAGGGTTCGATTTTTGATAAAAAGGGTGCGGCGCCCCAAAGGAATGCAACTGTCACAACCATTGCACCAACCGGTACCATTTCCATCATTGCCAACGCATCTTCGGGAGTTGAACCTCTCTTTGCCGTCTCGTACGTTCGAACCGTTATGGACAAAAACGTCCTGGTTGAGGTTAATCCGATTTTCGAAAGAATCGCAAAGGAGCGTGGTTTTTACTCTGAGCCTCTCATGCAGAAAATAGCCGAGCATGGTACTGTTCACGGCATTGATGAAATCCCGGAAGATATCCGCAACGTGTTTGTCACCTCCCACGAGATAACCCCTGAATACCATATTCAGATGCAGTCCGCCTTCCAGCTTTATACTGACAATGCGGTTTCGAAAACGGTGAATTTTTCAAATTCCGCCACCATCGAAGATGTGGAAAAAGTATACATGCTCGCCTACGAGACTGGCTGCAAGGGCGTCACCATTTATCGCGACGGTTCACGAGATGAGCAGGTTCTTTCAACCGGAAAAAAAGAAGAGCAGGCAGCAGTGGCAGCAACGCCGGTGGAGGAAGAGAAAAAAGCGGTCAAGCGGGAACGGCCGAAAGCTCTTAAAGGATGTACCCACCAGATGCAGACCGGGTGCGGACCGTTGTATATAACTATCAATGAAGACAAAAACGGCTTGTTTGAGCTTTTCACCACGATGGGCAAGGCTGGCGGCTGTGCCGCCTCCCAGAGTGAGGCGATTGGACGCATGGTGTCGCTGGCATGGCGCAGTGGTGTCCAGGCGCGTCAGGTAGTGAAACAGTTACAGGGGATCTCCTGCCATTGCCCTTCCGGATTCGGGGATAACCGTGTGCTTTCCTGCGCCGATGCAGTTGCCAAAGCAATCCAGAACCACCTGATTGACAGTGGCTATGATATTGAAAATGAATCTGTCCGGCATGAACGCGGCGCCTGCCCTGAATGTGGGGGTATCGTTGAGCATGAGGGTGGGTGCTCAGTCTGTCACGTCTGCGGTTACTCCGAGTGTGCGTAAGCGTCGCAAGCTGAAAATGGCGGCACAAACAGCTTGACATAGAGCTGAAATCCATGTCATAGAGATATAGTTAATCTGACTACTTCTTAAGGGGTTGTAGCTCAGTTGGTTAGAGTGCCAGCCTGTCACGCTGGAAGTCGCGGGTTCGAGCCCCGTCAACCCCGCCATACTGAAAAAGGTGCCTGTAAAAGGGCACCTTTTTTGTTTTTTGCACTATCTGACAGTTACTTTTCTATTTTCAGCCTTTTTATTTTTTCAACCAGTGTTGTCCTGTTTATTCCCAACAGAGCAGCAGCCTTTGTCGTTACCCCATCGGCTGATTCCAGCGCCTGAGTGATTAATGAGCGCTCTACCCGGGAGATAATCGCCACCAGGTCACCACCCTGCCCCGGCATATTAATGTGATATACACCCCCGGGCTGTTTCTCTTCAACAATCTGCGCCGGGACATCTTCAAGAGTTATTGTTGAAGAGTCGGTTAAAACAATCATTCTTTCAACCATGTTCTCCAGCTCACGTACATTGCCAGGCCAGGAATATCGTTCCAGTGCTTCAAGAGCCTGTTTAGTTATGGTACAGGGCGCGCGTCCGGTCAAGCGGCACTGCTTTTCAATAAAAAAGGCGGTCAGGTGCATAATATCCTGCTGTCGTTCTCGAAGCGGGGGGAGGTGAAGAGGAATAACGTTCAAGCGATAGAACAGATCCTCGCGAAATTCGCCCCGTTTGACCATTTTCTCAAGATCTGCATTTGATGCCGAAATCACACGTACATTCAGCCTTACTACCCTGTTTGAACCCAACCTCTCCACTTCGTGTTCCTGTAAAACCCTGAGCAGCTTGGCCTGCAGGTGCAACGGCAGTGTACCAATTTCATCAAGGAAAAGAGTACCCAGATTGGCCGCTTCGAATTTCCCCGGCTTGTCCTTGATAGCGCCGGTAAATGCCCCGCGGACGTGGCCAAACAGCTCACTTTCCAGCAACGTCTCCGGAATTGCACTGCAGTTTACCGCCACAAACGGCTGTTCCTTACGTATGCCGTTATAATGCAGCGCCCGAGCAATCAGCTCCTTGCCGGTCCCCGATTCGCCGGAAACAAGCACAGCCGAATCCGTTTTCACAATACGGTTCATGCGCTCGAAAACAAGATTCATGGCCGGTGAACTGCCGATTATATCGCTGAACTCAAAGCGCCCCTGCAGCTGCTTACGCAGAAACATATTTTCAGTCAGAAGTTTCTGCTTCTCCAGAGCTTTCGCAACAACAATTTTCAGTTCTTCAAAATCAATCGGCTTGGTTATGTAGTCAAAGGCCCCGTCTTTCATAGCCCGGACAGCAGATTGAGCCGAGGCGTGACCGGTTACAACGATGACTTCAGTCCCGGAAGAGGTCTTCTGCACGCTCTGCAAGATATCAAGACCGCTTTTGTCCGGTAGAAAGAGATCGGAAACAATAACCTGGAACTGTTCACAGGCAATCAATTCCAGCGCACTTTCACCAGTTGCCGCTGGAGTAACGTCATACCCGACAGAGCGCAGCAAGCCGGTCAAAGCCTTACGGCCGAATTCGTCATCATCAACTACCAGAATTTTGATTGAATTATTCATACATGCGCCTCAGAACTCCGCTCTCATTCAGTAACAATACGTATTGATTCCTGCAGCACGCCTAACAGCATATCCAACTCACTGTCTGAAATCACCAGTGGAGGAAAAATGACTATGGTATTCCCCAGGGGACGGGAGAATACTCCTCGCTTGCGCGCTTCAAGACAGACTCTGATCCCGACCTTCTGCTCCCATGGATACGGAGTCCCGGTGTCCCGCTCTTCAACCAGCTCAATACCGGCAGCAAGTCCACACTGCCGAATGTCACCAACATGCGTCAATGACGCAAAATCCGCAAGCCCAAGTTTCAGCCGGGCTATCTTGGACTGCAGTCTTTCCAGCAGATTGTCCTGTTGGAAAAGATCCAGACTTTTCAGCGCCACAGCACAGGCGAGCGGATTCCCGGTAAACGTGTGACCATGAAAAAAAGTCTTGAGCTCGGCATACTCACCCAAAAAGGCGGAATACACCTTATCTACCGTCACTGTAGCCGCCAAGGGGAGATATCCAGCGGCGATACCCTTGGAAATCGCCATGATGTCCGGTACTACCCCCTCATGGCTGCAGGCGAACATTTCCCCGGTTCTCCCGAATCCGGTAGCAACTTCGTCAGCAATCATCAGCAGGTCATATGTATCG
This sequence comes from uncultured Geobacteraceae bacterium, assembly GCA_903862245.1. GTDB lineage: Bacteria > Desulfobacterota > Desulfuromonadia > Geobacterales > Pseudopelobacteraceae > JACRCG01. The sequence goes on from CAIOXL010000042.1 coordinate 37,637, forward strand.
CACAACTGGCGAACCCGCCGTAAAAATCCGGGTGGCTGAACAATCATCCCCCCCGCACCCTGAAGAAGAGGCTCAATCACCAACCCGGCGACCTGATCGGCGTTTTGTTCCATCAGTTTTTCCAGTGCGTCTAGGCACTGCATGGCACAGGAATCTCTGGTACAGCCCAGTTCGCACCGATAGCAATAGGGGGCCGGAGCTTGCAGTGTTTCAAACATGAGCGGCTTGAACGTTGTGTGGTAAATCTCAATTCCGCCGACACTCACCGCACCCAGCGTATCACCATGATAGGCATTTTTGAAGGTTATAAACCTGCTCCGCTCCGGACGGCCCACGTGGACCTGATATTGATATGCCATTTTAACCGCAACTTCCATAGCGGTCGAGCCATTGTCGGAATAGAAAAAACGGTCCAGACCGGGGGGAGTAATTTCGGCGAGCCGTGCCGCCAGAATAACACTTTGCTCACTGGCCAACCCGAGTAGTGTAGAGTGCTCCAAACGGTCAACCTGTTCTTTAAGCGCATCGTTCAATTCCCGGCGGCAGTGACCATGAACGTTTGTCCACATGGAGGCGACGCCATCAAGGTAGCGTCTGCCTTCAGTATCAATCAGCCAGCACCCCTCCCCTTTGGCAATAATTATCTGCGCGTCCCGTTCCCATTCCTGCATCTGGGTAAACGGATGCCACACATGGCGCTTGTCCCACAGCCGCAATTGTTCGGTAGTTATGAGGTTCGTTCCAGCCATACCGTATCCTTTGCCACATCAATTATTTTCGTACCATAAAAAAAACCCGCTGGAACATATCCAACGGGTCTCGTAACTACCGGATATTTAGAAATTAGGCAAGCCTGTCTGCATAGAGAGGGAATTTTTTCATCATACTGTTAACCTGACCCTTTATCGCCGCCAGTTTTTCATCATTGCCGATATGTGCAACCGCATCGGCAATGAAGGCCGCAACCTGGCCCATCTCAGCCTCTTTCAAACCATGGGAAGTGCAGGCCGGAGTGCCGATACGGATACCGGAAGTAACAAACGGTGAGCGGGTTTCGAACGGCACAGTGTTCTTGTTAACCGTGATGCCCGCCTTGTCCAGCGCTTCTTCTGCAGCCTTGCCGGTAATTTCCGTTCCAGAAAAATTAAGCAGCATGAGATGGTTGTCAGTACCGCCGCTTGTAAGTTTGAAACCGAGTCCGGTAAGGGCTATTGAAAGCGCTTTGGCGTTTTTAACGACCTGCTGCTGATATGCTTTGAATTCCGGCTGCAGCGCTTCCTTGAATGCTACGGCCTTCGCCGCGATGACATGCATAAGCGGCCCGCCCTGAATACCGGGAAAAATCTGGGAGTTGATGCCCTTGGCAAATTCTTCCCGGCAGAGAATCATGCCACCACGAGGACCACGCAACGTTTTATGAGTTGTCGTCGTTACATACTCAGCAAACGGTACCGGACTTGGATGAACACCTGCAGCAACCAGACCGGCAATATGAGCCATATCCACCATAACCTGCGCTCCAACTTTATCCGCTATGGCGCGGAATGCCGGAAAATCAATAATGCGCGGGTAGGCGCTGGCGCCAACCACGATCAATTTAGGCTTATGTTCTAGGGCCAGGCGCTCTACTTCGGCATAATCGATGGTTTCAGTTTCGGCTGAAACACCGTAGGGAACAATGTTGAAGAAGCGGCCCGAAAAGTTCACCGGACTGCCATGGGTGAGGTGACCACCATGGGCAAGATTCATCCCGAGGATCGTATCTCCCGGCTTGCAGGCGGCAAAGTAGACCGCCATATTGGCCTGGGATCCGGAGTGCGGCTGAACATTGGCATGTTCGGCACCAAACAGCTCCTTGGCACGATCAATAGCAAGCTGTTCAACAACATCAACATGCTCACATCCGCCATAATACCGCTTTCCTGGATAGCCTTCGGCGTATTTATTGGTCATGATCGAACTTTGAGCTTCCAACACCGCTTCCGAAACAAAGTTTTCAGATGCGATCAACTCCAGATTATACTCCTGCCGCTCGGTTTCATGACGAATGGCTTCTGCTACCTGGGGATCAAATTGGGAAAGGACTGACATGGGTTCTCCTTGTATAGGTTCATTTTGTAACGTACTGACCGTAAACAGGAAACGGGACACGTGCCGTAGCAGGTCCCGCCTGTGGTGATTGAAAAAAGTTATATTCCTTCAACTGCTAGGAGTATTTCATTTCAATTGCTGTTATCTTGTCCAGCCGTGACTGATGGCGACCACCTTCAAAAGTTGCATCAAGCCAGGCACCGACAAGATCACACGCTTTCTGTTCGTCCAGGACACGCCCGCCAAGAACAAGCACGTTGGCATTATTATGTTCTTTCGCCATGCGGGCCATGAATGCATCCGTCACCAAAGCGGCGCGGATACCGGGAATTTTATTGGCGGCAATCGACATGCCTATGCCGGTGCCGCAAATCAGAATGCCTGATTCCGCCCCCCCCTCACGTACTGTTTCAGCAACTATCTGACCGAAATCAGGATAATCGACTGAAGCATCACTGTTGGTTCCCGCATCGACTACGTCAATACCTCTGCTGCCAAGATAACGGCACAGGGCAGTTTTGAGAGTTAAGCCGCCGTGATCACTTCCAATTATAATCATTGGCCAGCCCGCCTACAGCTTCTTGAACAGAAGAGTCGCATTCGTACCGCCAAAACCAAGCGAATTACTCATGGCATACTCAATTTTTGCATCACGGGCAGTATTGGGAACATAGTCAAGATCGCACTCTGGATCCGGCGTTTCATAGTTTATCGTCGGAGGAACAACACTTTTATCCATTGCCATGCAGGTGAATACTGCTTCAACACCACCGGCTGCGCCGAGAAGATGACCGGTCATCGACTTTGTCGAAGAGACCATCAACTTACTGGCATGGGCGCCAAAAACAGATTTGATGGCCAAAGACTCATTCAAATCGTTGAACGGCGTTGATGTACCGTGGGCATTAATGTACGTAACCTGATCCGGAGATACCCCGGCATTTTTCAAAGCCATTTTCATGCAGCGGGCTGCACCTTCTCCACCGGCAGCCGGAGCGGTCATATGATAGGCATCACCAGTAAGACCGTATCCGACAACTTCTGCATAGATTTTGGCGCCGCGTTTTCTGGCGGACTCGTACTCCTCCAGCACAACAATACCGGCGCCTTCGGCGAGGATAAACCCGTCACGTCCCTTATCAAAGGGGCGGGAGGCTTTTCCCGGGGTATCGTTGTTGGTGTCAGATAACGCCTTCATTGCAGCAAAGCCGCCAATACCGAGCGGTGTAACCGTTGATTCGGTCCCGCCGGCAATCATTGCATCAGCATCGCCACGGGCAATAATATGAAAGGCGTCACCTATCGAGTGGGTGCCGGTGGCACACGCAGAAACGGACGACAGGTTAGGACCCTTGGCGCCGTATTTTATGGAAATATGACCGGGAGCCAGGTTAATGATCAGCATCGGAATAAAGAACGGAGATATCTTTTTGAAACCACCTTCAGCCAGCAGTGTATGGTAGCGCTCGATTGACGGCAACCCGCCAAGACCGGCACCGACAAGTACACCGACCCGCTCTGCGTTCTCATCGTTGATAACCAGCCCGGAGTCTTCCATGGCAAACTGGGCTGCAGCAAGGCTGTACTGAATAAAGAGGTCCATCTTCTTGACCTCTTTTTTATCAATGTACTCCTCAGCAACGAAATCAGTAACCTCACCGGCAATCTTAACCGGCATATCGCTCGTATCAAAACGGGTAATCAAACCTACACCGGATTTACCAGATGTAAGCGCATCCCAGTTTTTCACATTCCCGCAGCCAAGCGGCGAAACAGCTCCAACACCAGTAATAACAACTCTTCTCATGATTGATACTCCATAGGGGGGTAACTTCGGTTATGGCAGATGAAAAGAGAGGGGCTTTCGCCCCTCCCAGGTGTGTAAGATCAGCTGTGCTCGGTGATATATTCGATGGCGTCATTCACCGTCTGGATTTTTTCAGCATCTTCATCGGGGATTTCAATGTCGAACTCTTCTTCAAGGGCCATAACCAACTCAACCGTATCAAGAGAATCGGCGCCGAGATCATCCATAAAAGAAGATTCCGTTAATACCTGAGCTTCTTCAACTCCCAGCTGCTCCGCAACAATTTCCTTCACCCGCTTTGCAATATCAGACATCTTTCACCTCCGTGTGATTTTAAACCTTTGCAGGTTTCGTGTATAAAGCTGTGTGCTTAATTAAGCATGAAATCCTTAAATGTCAACCGATATTTCTACATGTACATCCCGCCGTTTACAGACAAAACCTGGCCGGTTATATAGGCGGCCTGCGGGGAAACAAGAAAACCGACCGCATAGGCAACATCATCGGCAGAGCCAAGACGTTCCATGGGGATGTTCTGCAGAAGCGCTTCACGCCCCTTTTCAGGAAGAGCGGCGGTCATATCCGTTTCAATAAAACCGGGCGCCACTGCGTTAACCGTAATATTTCGTTTTGCCAGTTCACGCGCTGCAGATTTTGTCAGTCCAAACAGACCCGCTTTACTGGCACAATAATTGGCCTGACCCGGATTGCCCATTTCTCCCACAACTGAACTGATATTAACGACCCGCCCGTAGCGCGCCTTCGTCATAAGTTTAGAGGCCTCGCGCATGCAGTTGAAGGTGCCTTTAAGATTCGTATCGAGGACGGAGTCCCAATCGCTGTCTTTCATACGCATCATCAGGCCGTCTTTCGTAATACCGGCATTATTCACCAGAATATCAAGACGCCCATGTTCGGCCGCAATTTTTTTAAAAAGTGCTTCCACTGCTGCAGAATCCGCAACATCGAGTCTGACCGCCTGGGCAGCCCCCCCCTGAGCCAGAATGGCTGCAACCGTGGCATTTGCCCCGGTGTCAGTCGTAGCGGTCGCTATGACAAAAACACCCTCTGAAGCAAGCTTCAGGGAAATTGCCTGCCCGATACCCCGTGAAGCACCGGTAACCAGCGCAACCTGACCTTTCATCATGCCTTCCCCCCGACAGTCCGTATTCCGGCAACATCTTCAATAGTCACCAGGACCGCTTCCTTATGTATCCTTTTTACCAACCCGCACAACACCTTACCCGGGCCGAGTTCAATAAAAGTTTCTACACCGAGAGCGACCATGTTGTTGACCGACTGTTCCCATAACACAGGAGAACACACCTGTGTGACCAGCAGCGGTTTCACCCGTTCTTTCTCGCTGTTCGGAGCAGCATCGGCATTTGAAACAACCGGAACATTCATTTCATGAACAGAGAGCACATCCAGTACCGCGGCCAGTCGATCCGCAGCCGGCTTCATCAACGCACAATGAAAAGGTGCGCTGACTGGAAGCAGCATGGCTTTCCGGAAGCCACGCTCCTTGGCAACTTCTATGGCACGGGCCACAGCCGCAACCGAGCCTGCAATAACAATCTGGCCGGGCGAATTAAAGTTGGCCGGCGAAACAACATCGCCTTGCGCAGCCTCCCGGCAGATATCTTCGAGGCTCTCACTGTCAATCCCGATCATGGCAGCCATTGTGCCGGTGCCGACCGGAACCGCTTCCTGCATGAAAGTGCCACGGGCTCGCACCGTTCTGACCGCATCAGCAAAAGAAAGGGCACCGGAGCAGACCAGCGCGGAAAATTCACCGAGTGAATGACCGGCCACATAATCGGGCTTCAGACCGGTCTCCTGCTGTACCACCTTTAACACTGCAATGCTGGCCGTCAGAATTGCCGGCTGTGTGTTAGCGGTCAGCTTGAGGTCGGCATCACTCCCCGAAAAACAAAGCTCTGACAATTTAAACCCGAGGGCGTCATCAGCCTCTTCAAACAGATTTCGCGCGACCGCAAAATTATCCGCCAGTTCCTTTCCCATACCGGAATACTGGGAGCCTTGACCCGGAAAAATAAAAGCTGATTTAGACATACGAATTTCCTCGTCCCATGTGTGGAGTTTAGCGTCTTCTACCAGTTGACAAGCGCAGATCCGTAGGTGAAACCACCGCCAAAAGCGACCATCAGAAGATTACTGTCAGATGTAAGGAGACCCTGACGGTTCGCCTCATCAAGCGCGATTGGAATTGATGCAGAGGAAGTATTGCCATACCGGTGAAGATTGGTGAACAGCCGGCTTGAATCAAGTCCAAGTCGCTTGACGGTAGCGTCAATTATGCGCTGATTAGCCTGGTGCGGGATCAACAGAGAAATGTCGGCTGCAGTCAGACCATTGGTATCCAGAGCTTTAACAGCTGCCTCCTCCATACCGCGAACAGCATGTTTGAAGACTTCATTACCCTCCATGGCAAGATATATACGGCCTTCGTCAATAGTCCGCCTGTCGGTGGCAGGGTTACGGCTTCCGCTCCCCTGCTGATAAAGCAGGTTCCAGTGTGAGCCGTTGCTGAACGTATGGGTTGAAAGCAGAGTATGGCAAGCATAATCTTCAGATGCTTCCACAACGACCGCCCCCGCCCCGTCGCCAAAGAGAACGCAGGTATTGCGATCCTGCCAATCAACAATACGTGACAGCACTTCAGCGCCGATCACAAGAATCTTTTTTGCAGAACCGGAACGAATATATTTTTCAGCGATTGACAAACCGAAGATGAAGCCGGAGCAGGCCGCCGAAAGATCAAAAGCGGTTGCATTTGAGGCACCCAGCAGATCTTGGACGATACAGGCGGTTGAAGGAAATGGAAAATCAGGTGTAACGGTACCAAGAATGATCAGGTCGATTTCTTCCGGCTGCACCCCGGCCATGGCCAGAGCACGTCGAGCCGCTTCAGCGGCAAAGGTTGAAGTGTATTCGCCATCAGCCGCAATACGCCGCTCTTTAATGCCCGTTCTTGTCGTAATCCAGGTATCACTGGTTTCGACCAACCGTTCCAGCTCAGCATTGGTGAGAATTCTCCCGGGTAAAGCAGAGCCGGTTCCGGTAATTTTGACATTCACGATTGAATCTCCATTACTCTGCAGTTGTATGCGGCGGGCTATCCCTTCGTATCAATACCGAGTGGTTTTCAGACAGTTTTTCGGCAACATGCTCCGATACGCCGTTTTTTGCGTACTCATGGGCAAACCGAATTGCATTTTTTATCGCCTTTACGTTAGAGCCGCCATGGCAGATCATACCGACGCCGTTGATCCCCAAAAGCGGCGCACCGCCATATTCCGCATAATCCACAATCTTTTTGAACCGGCCAAAAGCACCACGCACGAAAAGATAACCGATCTTGGACACCCAGCTTTTTACGATCTCCCGTTTCAGCATCCTGCCCGCAGCATCTGCCAACCCCTCGGAAAGCTTGAGGACAATATTCCCCACAAACCCGTCACATACAACCACGTCAACCGCACCGGCAAAAATATCCCGGCCTTCAATATATCCGGAATAATTAAGCGAAGTTTCGCGCAGGACGGCGTTTGTTTCTCTGGTCAGCTCATTCCCTTTCGAATCTTCTTCACCATTTGACAGCAGACCGACTTTCGGTGAGGCGATCCCCATTGCGTAGCGGGCATAAACCTCACCCATGATGGCAAACTGGACGAGGTGCAGCGGCTTGCAATCAACATTGCCGCCCACATCCAGAACCAGCGTCTGCCCTTTCAGGGTAGGAAACAGCTGAGCAATAGCCGGCCGCTCAATCCCCTTGATCCGCTTCAGGACAAACATACCGGACGCCATAGTAGCACCGGAGTTTCCGGCACTTACCGCTGCACAGGCCTTGCCATCCTTAACGAGTTCGAAGGCCTGACGCACGGATGAGTCACGTTTCTTCCGCACGGCATCTGAAGCGGAATCGTGCATGCCCACTACTTCACTGGCATGAAAGATATCGATATCAAGACCGCTGACGGCATGTTTGGCAAGTTCAGCCTCCAAACGTGCACGATCACCGACAAGCGTCACCGCCAACCCGAACTCACGACAGGCGGCAACAGCACCTTCCACTTCAACAACAGGAGCATTGTCACCGCCCATTGCGTCAACGGCGACCCTCATCTGCTTTAATTGCGGCACGTGGACGACTCTATGCCTGAGCTGATGAAAGGTCGATAACCTCTTTGCCTTTGTAAGTTCCACAGGCAGGGCAGGCACGGTGCGGAAGCTTTGCAGCTTTGCATTGAGGACAGACAGATAATGACGGCGTGGTTAAGAAGTCATGTGCCCGTCTCATATTCTTGCGGGATTTGGAGGTTTTTTTCTTGGGTACAGCCATGGTGTATCTCCTTTTTCTGGTGATGCACGTTATCGTGCCACCGTTCTATTTTCTGGTTACTTTAAAATCTTTCAACGCACCGAATGAAAGGCTTACCGGTTCTTTACTGCACGTACATTCTGATATATTCAAGTCAACACCGCATTCGTGACATAGACCCTTGCAGTCATCGCTGCAGAGCGGCTTCAAAGGGATTTCCATCGCAATCTGCTCCTCAATTTCGTGAGTCAGATCGATCTCATCACCGGTATAGACAGAAGAAAGCAGATCCATTTCACCAAGTTCAAGTTCGTCCTCGGATGAAGCGGTAGCTGCGTGGTCTTTCCGAAAAAAGATAGTAAAGTTTGTGTCCACAAAAGACGTATAGTCGGCAAGACAGCGGGAACAGGAAAGCTCCAAAGGCGCTGAGACTCTGCCGGTTACCCGTATATTTTCGTACTCGCGCGCAGCAGTAACATCACCCAGAATCCTGCCGGTAATGTTACAGCTTTTGTCATTCTGCATCCCGGCAAGAAGAGGAAACGTTTCGACCGGTTCGTCAAAGTGAATTGCAAGCGGCGTATCCTTGATGTGATCTATAATAATATTCACTTGCACCATCCACTGGTCAAAACTGTTACAAATTTTAAAGCAAGTCAGTATAGGGAATATGCACTAATTGTCAAGGAATTTACTGATCGGTTCTTAGTGGTGCCTTGGATTGCATCTGCCGTAGCAGTTCACCTGATCACGAATATTCCCGGCAAGATCGTGATCTATCATATCCCAGGTAAAGCGCCACCCCCAATTACCGAACGCGGTACCGGGGACATTCATGCGGGCCTCACTTCCCGCCCCTATCAAATCCTGCAACGGAATAATTGCCGTATTAGCAACGGACATAAGCACCGCACGAAGTATACACGTAACGGTGTCTTCTCCCCTTCCCCCCACGTAGTGGTCCACTCGACTTCGCTGGACATCAGAGAGGGAGTAATACCATCCTGCCGTGGTATTATTGTCATGAGTACCGGTGTAAACAACCGAATTTTTCTGATGATTATGCGGCAGATAGGGATTTGCGGGGCCCGAATCAAACGCAAACTGAACAATCTTCATGCCCGGAAAATCATACCGGTCACGCAGCATTTCAACTTCATGAGTGATGACACCCAGATCTTCGGCAATAACCGGCAGCTTCCCGAGAGCGGCAATTATTTCATCGAACAGAGCTGTGCCGGGAGCCGTAACCCAGGTGCCGTTAATAGCGGTACTTTCTGCCGCCGGCACATTCCAGGCGGCCTCAAATCCCCTGAAGTGATCAACACGGATTACATCAAAAAGCTGGAACATCGCCTGAAAACGCTCAATCCACCACGCATACCCCTGACGCCCCATCATTTCCCAGTCATACAGGGGATTACCCCACAGCTGACCCGTTTCACTGAAGTAATCAGGCGGGACTCCGGCCACGAAAGTCGGCCGCCCCTTCTGATCAAGCAGAAACAGTTCGCGACCGCTCCAGACGTCTGCAGAATCGTATCCGACAAAAATGGGGATATCACCAATAATCGAGATGCCCTTTTCTGCCGCATACCTTCGCAACCTGTTCCACTGCCTGAAAAACTGCCACTGAATGTATTTCTGGATGCCAATTTCGGGGCCCAGATCAACGGACGCTTTCTCACGTTTTTCCGGTGTCAGGAGAGCCATACCGGCCGGCCACTTATCCCAGGACCGCCCCTTGTAGCGCTGTTTCAGCGCCATAAAAAGCGCATAGTTATGAAGCCAGGGGGTCTTATTGCAGAAGTCCCAGAATTCATGCTTACCTGGCGCAGAATCATCGGCTAAAAAACTGGTGCCCTCTGCCTGCAGCAGGGCCATTTTCTTTTTCTGCACTGAGGTGAAATCAACACTCGCAGCATTCAGGCGACCTTTACCGCCTGCGGCAGCAGGAGCCCTGTCAGCCACAATCTGATCCAGATCTATGAGAAGGGGGTTGCCCGCAAACGCGGAGAATGCTGAATAGGGCGAATTACCGCACGCCGGCGGTGTAAGCGGCAAAACCTGCCAATACGACATCCCCATGTCCGCCAGCAGATCAATGAAACGGCGGGCATCCTGTCCGAGTGAACCGATTCCGTCCGGCCCCGGTAATGAGGAAGGATGTAACAGCACGCCACACCCACGCTTGTTCAGCATCTTGCCCCCGATGTACTTGAAATTACCCTGCCGGCAGATCGCCATCAGCAGGGACCGGCTTCAGGCCAGTTCGTCCGGATCATCATTGGATAGGGCCAACCCTTCCAACAGTCCGAAATCGCTGATCTTCAACCTGCCAAAGCCAAACCTGTCCATAACTGAAGTAGTGATGACCAGCCCGGCAATGATTAAATCTTCACGCCCTTTTTCCATACCCTTAACTGACAACCGCTCCTGAGGAGTCAGGCGGGACAGCCGTTGAAAAATTTCAGAGATATCGCCCCTGCTCACCGAAAAGTTATTCACTTTGCGATAATCGTACTCATCCAACTCGAGCTTGATCGCTGCAATGGTCGTGGCCGTCCCGGCCGTTCCGACCAGTTCAAACCCTCCTGATACTGCAACTCCCGCCAGTGACAAATCCGTTTCAAGCTGGTCAAGAACTGAGCTGACACGAGCCATCATTTCCGCAGGTTCAGGGAAACCCTCCGTCAGGCGGACAACACCTAGCGGCATGCTTTTGATGAAAAGCGGGACACCGTGGGCTGACACCGTAAACTCGGTGCTCCCGCCGCCGACGTCAAGTACCGCAAGAGTGTCACCTGCGGAATCAAGAGCGGAGAGAACCCCCTTAAGTGTCAACCGCGCTTCATCATCACCATTGATCACGACAAGGTTGATTCCGGTTTCCTGCAGAACCGTGGCCACAAACTCAGGTCCGTTAACGGCATCCCGCACCGCGCTGGTGGCTGATGCCCGCAGCCGTTTCACCCCGTACTCTGAAATAAGTGCAGAAAACCTGCGCAGGCAGGCAAGACCGCGTTCCCTGGCCTCGGCGGATAAACCCTGCTCATCGGTGAAGCCGCCACCCAGTCTGACCACTTCACGCTCAATGCGGACAGGAATAATGCCGGCGGGAGAGCTCTGAGCAATAAGCAATCGGGCGGTATTGGTCCCGAAATCTATGGCAGCGCAATAATCGTTCATGCAAGGAGTCCCTGACTGCAGCAACACGGAAGAAACTACTCCGTGCCATCAAATGAAAGAACAGAGAACACTGGGATACATAGTGTGACTATGTAACAGTTTTGGGTGGAAATGAAAAGCACACAGGAGAGAAAATTGAAACTAAACGTAAAAGGCTTGTGTTTTATAATGGGTACAAAAAAAAGACTGCGCATTACAGCGGATCGCAGCATAACCGAAGGGAACCTGCGGCCCCACACCGTTACCTCTGCAGACAACTGAGAACGGCAGCCTCGCAGATCATCACACAAAACGAAAACGATCTACCGCACTGCGGTAGATTTTTATAACGGAAACCCGGGCGAACGGCAGCAGAATGGGGTTATCCGAGCACCATTTCTTTCAGTTCTTTGCCAACCTTGAAAAAAGGGAGCTTTTTAGGACTGACCTTGATCGGCTCACCGGTTTTCGGATTTCGTCCGGTGTATGTACCGTACTCTTTGATGACAAAACTGCCCAGGCCGCGAATTTCAATACGCTCCCCCTGTGCCATCGCATCACTCATGGAAGAAAAAATCAGGTTGACAAGCTCTTCTGCCCGCTTAACCGGTAAATCTTTCTTCAGTGCCAGCTGTTCAATAAGCTCGGATTTATTCATAGAACCCTCCATAATCGTGGCCGTATCGGCCTTAAATGAAACGATTGATACCTAATGACATGATTTGCCCAGATATTTTTTAAAGATAACAGCAGCATCACCCTGCCGCCCCATTTCAATAAGAATCCCGTACAGCCTTTCAGCAGCGGCCCGTGCAACCGGTGTCTGCAATAGCTCCACATACAGATTCACGGCAGTCTCATGATCACCCAATACTTCACAAATATCAGCACGCAGCAATAGCGCCTGTTCAGGCATTATTCGCTCTGCGACCATTATGTCTATTGCAGCCAGGGCATCCTGAAGATGATTACTCTCACGCAGCACAAGCACCAGAGAAAGCCAGGCAAGCGAATTGGCGCCATTTAACTGCACCGCTGTACGAAGACACTGCTCCGCCTCGTGATCATTGCCAAGCCGGTGCAGAACCTTCCCTTTTTCGCACCAGTACACATCCTCCGGCACCGAATTCAGACAGCTTTCAAAACCGGCCAGCGCTCTGTGATGCTCATCATGGCTTGCGGCGACGTACGCTTCTGCAAAATTCTCTCCTAAATCAGCATAGCGATGCCGCTGATCTTCAGGTAATTGCTGAATAAGTAATTCATAATACTCATGCAACGGCAATGAATCACCTGAATGCGTGCTTTCCGGGCTGTCGGAGCAGCCGCCACCTGAAGAACCTCCACATGAACCACAAGACGAAACGACCGCCTGTTCGCCCTGGTCACTGTCAACCGCGGCATAACCGGCAAGGAGCAATTCCGCCTTTTCCCGTAGCTTTTGATCATAAGTCAGTGTTTTTACAAGTTCTAAGTGGTCGATCGCCTTGGCGATATCCCCTCGGGCATGTGCATATTCCGCTTCCTGAAGATTGCACTCGGCAAGGCCTCGATTGGCAGCATCAATGCGGCCGGAGAAAACCGCCGGCAGAGCGGCATCGCCACCTTCAGAAGGACAGAGTTTCAGGCCCTCTTCAAAGCACGTTCTGGCATCAAAATAACTGCCGGACTCCATATATTTATCGCCCTTGCCGAGAAGATCGGACGGGGACTTTGAGAACCACCGGCTGATAAAATTCAAAACGATCCTTTCTGCCTGCTGAGAAGTGTCACGCTTCAATATGAAAGGTCTGGGGAAACATATCAATCGGCACCGATGCGGCAACAGCGTATCCGCATCCCGCCAGCACCCCGCAATCCCTCGCCAAGGTACTGGGGTCGCAGGATACGTAGATAATTTTATTCGGGTTCAGGCGCACAATCCCGGAAAGGGCATCGCCCGCTCCGGCGCGCGGCGGATCAAGCAGCACCGTATCAAACTGCCGCCCCTGACCGACGAGCTGCTGGACGCCTGATGCCGCATCATCACAAAAAAAACGGGCATTTGCAACATTGTTCAGGTCCCTGTTATGCTCTGAGGCACGGATTGACCCGGCATTCCCCTCAATACCGGTCACTGAAGCTACTTCCGCCGCCAGAGGAAGCGAAAAATTGCCGTTACCGCAGTACAGATCCAGCAGCTGTTCGGCCGGGGTGAAATCCCCGAGCCGCCTGATAACGGACAGCATGGCGCGGTTCTGTAGCTGATGCACCTGCGCAAAGCCGCCCGGAGGATAGCTCAGTACCACCTGTTTCTGATCGGCATCGGCACCGGCCATGTGATAGAAGATGTCCGGACTGCCCCACAGTTTTTCACTGCGCGACTGCGTGTCACTACGGATGAACAGCCCGGTACAGGCACCAAAATCATCAGCCCGGCCGGTGAGATAGCTTCTGCCCTTTGCAGTAACTTTTCCGCTCTGGTGAATAATGACAACCACCCCGCTGTCACCGGCATCAATACTGAGCTGCGAAACCAGCTGAGCATCCGGGTACGAGCGGAGCACAGATCTGAAACAGTGCAACACCTGGTTAATGACCGGGGCAGCGACAGGACAGCCGTCGGCCGCATCCACCACCTGATGGGAACCCTGACGGAAAAAACCGATACAAAGCTCACTAATGCGAACAGAAACCTTGAACTGGAGCCGGTTCCGGTAGCCATACTGCTTCGCTGCGGGCACAACATCGCCAATCAGATCGGCCGGGACACGGGCCCCGCGCCAGAGCGTTTCAGCCAGGATATTCCGCTTCTGCTCAAGCTGGGCCGGATAACTGATCTGCTGCCAACTGCACCCGCCGCACTGTCCGAATAGCCCACAGGACGGCGTGACCCGGCTTGGAGATGGGTGTATGATTTCGGCAATCGACGCAATACAGTACGATTTTTTCTGCGAGGTTATTCGAAGAGAGACTTCATCACCCGGGCAGCTTAACGGCACGAAACAGACTTTACCGTCTAACCTGCAGACGCCGCTGCCGCCAAAGGCAAGTTTTTCTATAACAGCAACTGGTAACGGCACATTACGCTCGTGAACTTCGGATAGTTGACGGTTTCTTTACGCATTTCCGGTACTCGCTCCGCACAAATCGGGGGGGAAAGCCGGGGTCAGAAAGATATGCCAGAGCGGTATCATGGAACGCACTGATCAGCGAATCACGAACCGAGTCTATTCCGGACTCGGGAACAGCCATTTTTTCCAGAATCCGCTGAAATCTGACAGAACTGCCCATGATGCTCTCGGCGTGACCATATTCGGCAGCATCGGCAAAAAAGCTCAATTCCAGCGGGATATCGCAGTAGACCAGCACCTTAACGTGATAGTAGCCGCCAAAATAGTGCCGGGTCTGGTCCTGCAGCGTAATGCAGAGAGCTGAATCCAGGGGAATCGTCTCAATAATCACAGGGCACCTAACAGCTTATGCATCTGGGGGATCACCCGCACATCAGGCAGACGGGACGACGCCAACTCCTGCAGGCGGAGAATGTGTGCCGCCGAAATACCGATACTGCCGTCCGGCAGTGTCAGCGGCTGTAGAAAGAGAGGGACCGCCGCATCAATCGAAGAGATAACATCGCACACCCGGCTGATTTCCCCCCCGGAGGTGGCTTCCCCCACCACAACTTTCACTGACACGTTGCTGCCGTACGCCTCACGGAGGAACAGCGCGTGCCGGTCCCACTGCGACTCGGGTGTGCCGGCGGTGGAGGGAAGCTTTATATCCATGCTGATATAATCCACCTGCTGCTTTACCTGCCGAAGTTCGCGGTGCAGAGTGCCGTTTGTTTCAAGATGAATCGGGAGATGTTTTCTGATTTCAGGCAGCCACGTTGCGAGAACAGCCGCATGGAGAAGCGGCTCTCCCCCGGTGAAACTCACCGAATGATGAGCCCCCGGCAGCTGTAACAGCCATTCGTCAAAGAGGGAGGATATTGCGTGCAGCGAAACCGGCTGCGGAAGGTCAATAAACGTGCCTGAACCGGGGTTCGATTCCAGGCGGCAGATATCCCGCTTTGCAAAATCCGTATCACAATAGCGGCAATCGAGATTGCATCCCGTCAGGCGCACAAAGATCTGTCTGCGCCCCGCCAGCATGCCTTCGCCCTGAATAGACGAAAACAGTTCACTGATGTACAGACCGTCACTCATAATAGCGTGCAGATGCGTTATCAGACTCCCATACTGTAATTGAATCTACCGTTATGTTGTCGTTATTCAAACGTTCGGAAATACGCTGGTACAGATATTTGGAAATATGTTCCGATGACGGGGAGCTGTCACGGAAGGCAGGGTTATCATTAAGGTATTTATGGTCGAGTTCATTGATGATCGCGCCCGCTTCACGCTTCAGCACTTTAAAGTCTATTCCAAGGCCTGCTTTGTCCAGTTCACGGGCGGTAACGGCTACCTCCACCTTCCAGTTATGACCATGAAGATTTTCACAATCCCCCTGATAATTGGTCAGATTGTGGGCGGCGGCAAAACTGGTACGGATTGTCAGCATATACATTATGAACAGCTCCTCTGTCTGGAAAGAAATTCCAGTTAGTTATCGGTGTACGTTTCAAGAAATTCCGGGGTGATACTACACAAAAAAAAGGGCAACCACAAGGGGTTGCCCGTTCATGCGAAAAAAAAGAACCCGTATCAGCGCTGAGAAGCTGCCAGCGCCTGCTCGATATCGGCGATGATATCATCCACACCCTCAATACCGACCGAAAGGCGGATAAAATCGGCTGTTACACCTGAAGCGACCTGCTCTTCAGGAGTCAGCTGCTGATGCGTCGTCGAGGCGGGGTGAATAACCAGCGACTTGGCGTCGCCGATATTGGCCAGGTGGGACAGCAGCTTGACATTGTCGATGAATTTCTTGCCCGCTTCCATCCCCCCTTTGATGCCGAAGCCGATGATCGCCCCCGCCCCCTTCGGGAGATACTTGAGCGCTCTGGCATGATCCTTATGGCTGGCCAGACCGGGGTAATTGACCCAGGCGACAGAGGGGTGCGCTTCCAGCCACGCAGCAACGGTACGGGCATTTTCAACGTGACGCGCCATCCGGACATGCAGCGTTTCCAACCCCTGAATAATCTGGAGGGAGTTATAGGGAGAAATACAGGCACCCATATCACGGAGCAGCGACACCCGCATCTTGATGATATACGCAATATTGCCCAGGGCATCCCAATATCTGAGACCATGATAGGAAGGATCCGGCTCGGTCATTTCAGGGAAATTGCCGTTATTCCAGGGGAACTTACCGCCATCAACCACAGCGCCGCCGATGCTGGTGCCATGCCCGCCGATGAATTTGGTCAGCGAGTACACGACAATATCGGCACCATGCTCAAGCGGCTTAAACAGATAGGGGGTGGTCACCGTATTATCAACAACCAGCGGCAGACCCGCTTCATGGGCAACGGCGGCAATGGCTTCAAAGTCATCAATATTATTTTTCGGGTTACCGACCGACTCGGTATACACCAGTTTTGTTGACGGAGTAATGGCCCGGCGGATATTCTCCGGATCAGACGTATCCACAAAGGTCACGTTAATGCCGAGACGAGGCAGCGTGTAATGAAACAGGTTATAGGTGCCGCCGTACAGATAGTTCGAGGAGATGATCGAATCACCCGCCTTGGCAATATTGAGAACCGCATAGGTGATGGCAGCCTGGCCCGAAGCCACCGCCAGTGCCGCAACACCGCCATCCAGCGCGGCGAGGCGTTTTTCAAGGACATCGGTCGTCGGGTTCATCAATCGGGTATAGATGTTGCCGAATTCCTTCAGGCCGAAAAGGTTGGCGGCATGTTCAGAGTTTTTGAATACGTAGGAGGTTGTCTGGTAGAGCGGGACGGCACGCGAGAGAGTTGTAGGATCCGGAGTCTGCCCAGCATGAAGTGTAAGAGTTTCAAATGATTGAATGTTATCCGACATAAATCCCCCGTTAATTGTGTGTTATACTGGCTGGGCACACCATACTGTTTGCACGTATTTGAGTCAAGTATTTCTCTCAACCAGTCCAGTAGGTACGGCACATTGACTAATAACAAAAATGGTGGTAGGCCAGATGCCATGAACAGTCGACTGCAACAACTGGCACAACGTATCCCGATCTGTAACTGGCTGCCTCAGTATCGACTCTCCTGGCTTGGGCCGGATTTCATTTCCGGGGTCACCCTTGCTGCTTACGCCATACCGGTGGCCATGGCCTATGCCACGCTGGCCGGTCTTGCCCCGCAGGCGGGACTGTACTGCTACATCTTCGGCGGCATCGCCTACGCGCTGTTCGCGTCATCCCGTCACCTGTCAGTCGGTCCGACCGCCGCCATTTCCGTCATGGTCGCCAGCGTAATCGGCTCCATGTCAGCGGGCGATCCAGCACGCTATGCCGCCATTGCCGCGATCACCGCCGGCATGGTAGCGGTGCTCTGCCTTCTCGCCTGGATCCTGCGCCTCAGTTCTTTTGTCAATTTCATCTCCGAATCCATCCTGCTCGGCTTCAAAGCCGGAGCGGCACTCAGCATCATCTCCATGCAGCTGCCCAAACTGCTTGGCCTGGAAGGGGGCGGAGACAGTTTCCTGGAGAGGCTGCGCATCATCCTTCAGCAGCTTGACAGTGCCAACATGGCGGTAATCGCCCTCGGGCTCACTTCGATCCTCCTGCTCGTTGCCGGAGGGAGGCTGCTGCCGGGCCGGCCGGTGGCACTGGCGGTGGTCATCGCCTCAACCACTCTCGTTTCCCTGTTCGGGCTGGCCGAAAACGGCGTCAACGTCGTGGGGTATATTCCACCGGGGCTCCCCACCCTTAGCTTCCCCTCCTTCCATATCGGCCAGGTTGAAGGGCTGCTTGAACTCTCTTTCGCCTGTTTTCTGCTTGCCTATGTGGAAAGCATTGCCGCCGCGCGGACGTTTTCCCTGAAACATCACTACCCGGTTGATCCTCGTCAGGAGCTGCTCAGCCTGGGTGCTGCCAACCTTGTCGCAGCCTTTGGCCATGGCTATCCGGTTGCCGGCGGATTATCACAATCCGCGGTCAACGAGAAAGCCGGGGCACGAACCCCCCTGTCGCTGATTTTTGCTTCGCTGACTCTGGTTATGGTGCTTTTCTTCATGACCGGCATGCTGCGCAACCTGCCGGACACCGTGCTGGCCGCCATTATTCTGGTTGCGGTTTCCGGTTTTATCAACATTGACGATTTCCGGAGACTCAAACATGTCAGCCGGCTTGAATTCAGGGTCGCCCTGGTCGCATTCGGCGGGGTGCTGATGTTCGGAATTCTGAAGGGGGTCGCGGTTTCGGCAATCGCCTCGATCCTCTTCCTGCTTCGGATGATGGCCAAACCGCACGTTGCCATACTCGGCAGGATTCCGGGCAGCTCACGGTTCAGCGACGCGGAACGTCATACCAGCAACGAACGGTTCCCCGGACTGTTGCTGTTCCGCATTGAAGCGCCGCTGCTCTACTTCAATGTCGATGCCGTCACTGCCGCCGTAAGCGAGGCAATTCGCCGGGAAACCGTTCCGGTCCGGCTGGTCGTCTGCGACCTTTCCACCTCTCCCTACATCGATGCAGCCGGTGCCGGTATGCTGGAACAGCTTGAGAAGGAGTTGAAACGGGAGGGAATTCAGTTCAGGGTTGCCGAAGCACATGCAGAGGTCCGGGAGATTCTACGGGCCACCGGCATCAGTGAATCACTGGGGGGGGTCAGCAGGCACACGGCACTTGCTGAATTAGTCGAGGAGTTCGAGCGGAGCTCCAGAATGCTCTTCCCTCCTCTTTGAGCAGGAGAAAACACTGGGTGTCAGCTCAAACCCCCAGCTCCCGCAGGACAATACTCGTCTCCGCCTGCCCGTCCAGCCAGGTGGACAGTTCGTCCACTATTTCCATTTCGTCGATTTCATTCCGTCGCGGCCATATCCCCAGCACCGGAGCGCCGCAGAGCGAACCTATCTGGTGCGGCGCCCCCTGTTCCGCCAGGCCGGGCTGTTCGGGCATACCGTTAATGATGACCCCCGCCACCTGAAGCCCCATCTGCTGCGCGGCAAAACAGGTTAGGACCGTGTGGTTGATCGTCCCGAGTCCCGGACGGGCTACAACCAGCAGCGACAGTCCGAGCTCACGCGCCAGATCCGCCACCAACAGGCCGCCGGACAGCGGGACCATCAATCCCCCCGCCCCCTCCACAATCACATACTCATATGACGCCGCCAAACGGTCAAAGGAGGCCTTGATGACTGAAAAATCAATCCGGACACCATCACGCTTGGCCGCATCGGCCGGTGCCAGCGCTTCACGGAGACGGTACGGAGCGACATCTGCGGAGCAGGAAACCCCCGCCGCCTGACAGAGCAGCAGGGCGTCATCCGACACCAGTTCACCCTCTTCCGCGCGACAACCGCTGGTAACCGGCTTCATCACACCGACCGAGACGCCGTTCATCCGGAGCAGCCGGGCCAGCGTTGCCGCAACGATCGTCTTGCCGACGCCGGTATCGGTTCCGGTAATAAAGATGCCACGGGGCGCCATCAGCTCTCCCCGCCGCAGCACGCTTCAACCGTCAGTTCAAGATCCTTCATCAACTGCCGGTCAAGTTCCGGAGGACGGCCGGGGGTGGTCAGATAATTGCCGGTCATCGTTCCGTCAGCACCGGCAAGAAACATCCAGGACTGCAGTTCACGCAGGTTTTTTTCACGTCCTCCACAGACCGCAAGCCGCGTACCTGGCAGTAAAAAGCGATATACGGCGATAATGGTCAGGCATTCCAGCGGGGTGAGATTATCTGCCGCTTCAAGACGGGTCCCCGCCACCGGGTTTAAGAAATTAAGCGGAATCGAATCCACTTCCAGCTCACGCAGGGTCAGCGCCATCTCGACCCGCTGGGCAAAGGATTCACCCAGACCGAAGATCCCGCCGCAGCAGACCCGCAGTCCAACCGCCTTGGCAGCACGAATCGTGGCCACATCATCCTCATAATCGTGGGTTGTACAGATCTGGGGGAAAAAGCTGCGGGACGTTTCAAGATTGTGATGATAGGTCTCCATGCCGGCATCCTTCAGACGCAGCGCGGTCTCCGTATCAAGAATGCCAAGTGAGCAGGAGGGGGAAATTCCGGTCTCGGATTTTATCCGCCTGACCGCCCTGCAGACCCGATCAAGCTCATCTCCTTTATTGATGCGGGTGCCGCTGGTGACTATGCCATAGCAGCCGGCGCCATTCTGTTCCGCCAGCGCTGCACAGCGCACGATCTCATCCTCATCAACCAGCGGATACACATCAACACCGGTGTCATGGTGCGCTGACTGGGCACAGAACGCGCAATTCTCGGCACACTTGCCGGACTTCGCGTTGATGATCGAACAGAGGTGCACGGCGGAACCGAGAAAGTGGTCGCGAATCCGGGCCGCCTCGGCAAACAGCAGATACCGGTCAGAGCCGGTAACCCCGGCAAGTTTCAGGGCGTCGTCAGCCTCAAGAATTCCCCCTGCCACAACCCTGTCAGCAGTTTCACGGATATATTTTCGTATCGTCATCGTCCTACCTCCGGTCGCTTCGATAGCACAGCACAAGAGTTGTTGTCAACCCGACACAACAGAGTTGGTTGACAATTGAATATTTTTTCTCAATATAATTAGACGAAATGAGACGAAGATGATACCCTCCGAAAAACAAAGTGAACCGAGTAGAATTCAGATACATCTTTACCATGGAGATTCACGTTGTCACGTACGATAGCCCCGCCTCCTGATACGCCACGCCTGTCCGACTCCTCCTGGTACGTCCTCACTATTCTTCTGTTTATAGTTCTGGTTTCCGTTTCCGGGTACGCCACGATTCTGCTGCAAAAGCGGTTTCTGCTGGAAGACAAAGCCAAGGAACTGGACACTATTGCCGACATCAAGGTGGCCGAACTGGTTCAATGGCGTAAGGAGCGCTTTGCCGAAGGGGTATCCATCCGATCCAACGCCATGATGGCGCACCGCATCAATGACTGCATTACCGGCACCGACAAAGCCGCTGCCCGCCAGGAATTAATATTCTGGATGTCACAGCGGATCGACCTGGGTGAGTACAGAAGTTCTACTCTTGTCACTCCGGATGGTGCCGAGATACTCTCCGTTCCAGCTCTGACAACACCACTGACACAGCACCATTTAGATTACGTAGTCGAGGTGGTCAAGGAACAGGAACTGATCCTTGCGGATTTTCATCGTGATACGGACGACAGCGCCTATCACATCGACCTGATCATACCGATACTGTCAGCTGGCGGCAGTCAATCCCGCTGCATCGCCGTGCTGATACTGGATATCAACCCGGCCAAGCGTCTTTTTCCGCACATCAAGTCCTGGCCCACCACCAGCGCTACGGCAGAAACATTACTCGTAAAACGGGAAGGTGATTCCGTACTTTTCCTGAACGAGCTCCGTCACCGGAAGAATACGTCCACTCCCCTGCGGTACTCTCTCAGCAGTCAGAACATGCCGGCAGTGAGGGCCGCTCTTGGTCACGAGGGAAACTTTGAAGGGGTTGACTACCGCAATGTGCCGGTTCTCTGTGCGACCAGAATTGTTCCTGGCACCAAGTGGGGGCTGGTCACCAAAACCGATATCAGCGAGGTGCTGCAGCCACTCTCAAAAAGCACCCTGGTGGTGTTCTTTTCAGGTGGCGGCATCATAACTACCATGATTCTCGGGGTCTTCCTGTGGGGTCTCCGCAAAAAGAACGAATCGCTCCGCATTGCCGTTGCTCTTGAGCAGAAACACAATCTTGAGTTGCGGCGGTCGGAAGAGTCTCTCGCCCGATCACGCGACTATCACCTGAAATTACTGGAGATGTTTCCATCACTCATCTGGCGGTCCGGTACCGACGCCCGCTGCAACTATTTTAACCAGACATGGCTCACGTTCACCGGACGGACGCTTGAGCAGGAACAGGGAGATGGCTGGCTGGACGGGGTGTACCCGGATGACCGGGAACGGTGCACAGCCGTTTATCGGGAAGCGTTTGCTGCCCGGAAATCATTTGTCACAGAGTATCGTCTCCGCTTCAATGACGGCAGCTACCGCTGGATAAATGACCATGGCCGTCCCTATTTCGACCTGAACGGGTATTTTGCCGGGTACATCGGCAGCTGTTACGACATCAATGTTCAAAAACATGCTGAAACCGAGCTGCAGAATATTCAGGTGCGGCTGGAACAGCAGATTCTTGAACGAACACACGCCCTTTCCGAAAGCAACTCACTGCTGAAGCTTGAAATCCTGGAGCGGCAGCTGCTGGAGCAACAGCTAATCGGAGCCAAACGGCTTGAGGCGATCGGCCAGATTGCCGGCGGCGTCGCCCATGAAGTGCGTAATCCGTTGAACGCCATCCTGACCATAACCGAAGCCCTGTTCAGGGAGGATGTGATTGATTCCAACCCGGAATTCCAGCCGTTTATCCTGCACATCAGGGATCAGGTTAACCGCCTTGTTCATCTGATGAATGACCTCCTTGACCTGGGAAGAACCATACCGCGCGCCAACCTTCAGCCGCTGCCGCTGTATGGCCTATGCAGTGAAACCATCGAGCTGTGGAAATCAACCGGGCAGTCAATAAACAGACAAGCCGTCCTGACCTGCACTGACGACATGAAATCAGCTCTGGTTCTGGCGGACAGCCTCAAACTGCAACAGATCATATTTAATCTACTGGAAAACGCCGGCAATCACAGTCCTGTCAACGGAGCCATCATTGTCCAGCCGATGTGTAGCGGACCTGACCAGGCAGACGGCACGGCGATTATACGGGTTATTGATCAGGGGACCGGAATTCCTGAGGACAAACTCTCGCATGTTTTTGAACCATTCTATTCCGACCGCAAGGGGGGGACTGGTCTCGGACTTGCCCTTGTAAAACATTTTGCTGAAAATATGGGCGGCAGCGTACAAATATGGAATAACACCCCGCAGCCGGGGTGTACCGTAGAAATTTGTATTCCGCTCTACCTGGAGGAGTCTGAATGAAGCCGAATGTTCTGTTAATTGAAG
Organism: uncultured Geobacteraceae bacterium; assembly: GCA_903862245.1. GTDB lineage: Bacteria > Desulfobacterota > Desulfuromonadia > Geobacterales > Pseudopelobacteraceae > JACRCG01. The sequence continues at coordinate 61,122 of CAIOXL010000042.1, forward strand.
ACAACGCAGCAACCCGTTTTGGTTTTGTGCGTTACTTTGCAAAGGACGGATACGATATTGTCGAAGCGGCAAACCTGGCCGAGGCGTCCATTGCAATGCGTACCTGCCGCTTTGACATCGTGATTCTCGACATCAACCTTCCGGACGGCAGCGGCATTGATTTTATCGAAACAGCAAAAGCAAACGACCCCCTCATTCCGATCATCATCATAACCGGCGAAGGAGATATCCCCCTGGCGGTCGAGGCGATGCAGCGCGGTGCTGACAACTTTCTGACCAAACCGGTAGATAATGCCTCCCTTGCGGTATTCATGCGTAAAACACTTGAGATCGGGGACCTGAAGCAGCAGCAGTCCACCCGCAAACGTCTCGAAAAAAAGGATGATTTCTTTATTGGCGAGACCAGAGCAATGCGGAATGTTCACGAGCTGGCACGTGCGGCCGGAGATGGCGACATACCGGTGCTCATCACCGGGGAGACCGGTACCGGAAAAGGGATGCTTGCCAAATGGATTCACCAGCAGGGAGAGCGGGCGGCACACGAATGCGTCGAGATCAACTGCTCAGGCCTGCGGGGTGAAATGCTCTCACGGGAGATTTTCGGCCACGCCCGGGGTGCCTTCACCTCGGCCGACCAGGACCGCAAAGGCCTGCTCGACATAGCCAACCGGGGCACGCTGTTTCTGGACAAAATCGGCGACATGGGCATGGATGTTCAGGCCCAGTTTCTTAAAGTGCTGGAAGACAAGAGTTACCGCCGGCTCGGTGATGTAAAGCTGCTCCGGAGTAATTTCCGGCTGATCTGTGCGACCCACCATGACCTGGACTCCCTGGTCAGTTCCGGGCAGTTTCGCCACGATCTCATGTATCGTATCAACATGCTGTCAATCCACCTCCCCCCACTCAGGGAACGAATGGACGACCTGCCGGCGTTAGTCAGCCACCTGCTCCGGTCGCTCGGCTCAGGGATCTCGACCCTCAGCGACGATGTCATGAAGCTGCTGTGCGGCTATTCCTGGCCCGGCAACATCCGCGAGTTAAAAAATGTTCTTGAACGTGCTTTGCTCCTCACCCCGCGCGGTACGACCATTCGTCAGACACACTTTGCCAATCTGGCTATGACCCGTCCGCCGCTTCCATACCGGCAGAGGGGAACGATACAGGAAGACGAAGAAGCCCGTATCAAAGCTGTCCTTGCAGAACAGGGCGGCAATGTCGAACTGGCGGCAAAAAGCCTCAAAGTTTCCCGGGCCACACTCTATCGGCGGCTGATACAGATAGGCCGCAAGCAGGCTTGACTCCCGATATTTTTTCTCACGTTGAGACAGTTTCTCATCCGGTGACATTATTCATAGCCGTTGCAACCTGCTAACCAGCTGTTATTACAAGAATAGAGAGCATAAATTCTCCGGCACGTTTTTTGAACTGCGTAACGGCACAATGCCTTCGACACAGATTCTACATAATTTCGATCCAGATAGCAGCAGCCACGAAGAGCATCGGGTTTTGCTCGTTGACGACGAACCGGCGATTGTTTTTGCATACCAAAGACTGCTCAACAGTGAGTGTTTTCTGTATGACGTGTGTGAGAATATCGAAGACGCAACCGCCTTTTTGAGCGCGAATGATTATTTTGCCGTCATTTCAGATGTGCGCTTCGCTGGCTCCGACAATGAAGATGGTCTGTTTTTTGTATCCGAAGTAAAAAAAGTACAGCCCCGGGCGAAGGTGATTCTTGTAACCGGTTACGGCAGCAGCGATCTTGAAATGAGCGCCCGCCTGCTTGGCGCATCACATTATTTTGAAAAACCGATAAAACCTTCACTGATTCTCTCACTCCTGAGAGAACTGCACCTGACTGCCCATGGACAGGACGGCAGCAACGGATTCTGAAACCTGCATTTGTAACTGTGAGGCGCAGAGCAGAGAGAAATCATCGACGTTACGATGTTCTCTGTGTCTCCGTGCCTCCGTGTTTAACCGCTTCACCGACTAATTAATAACGAGGAGACCAGATGAAAACCGCATCAACAACAAAGAGTTCACAACTTTTCACGAAAATTTCCGCACTTGTCGCACTGCTGCTGACCGGTACGACACTGTACGCCGCCGACCCTGCACAAATGACTGAAGCACAGAAGACCCTGTATGCCATCGGACTTTCTGTTGAACAATCCCTGGCCGTTTTCGAGCTGACCCCGGAGGAGTTCCATTACGTCAGAATGGGATTGACTGACGCCCATGGCGGTAAAAAAACTGATTTGAACCTGACCACCTACACCAGTAAAATTCAGGAGTTGGCCAAAGCCCGCCGTAAAGCGTCGGGAGACCGGCAGTTAGGTGCCGGCAAGGAATTTCTGGAAAAGGCGGCTAAGGAAAAAGGAGCCGTCAAAACAGAGTCCGGCATGGTCTACCTGTCGTTGACCGAGGGAAAGGGCGATTCCCCCAAGGCAACTGATGTTGTAAAAGTCAATTATCGCGGGACCCTGATCAACGGGAGAGAATTTGACAGCTCCTACAAGCGCAACAAACCGATTGAATTCAAGCTGGATAATGTAATCAAGTGCTGGACCGAAGGGGTGCAGAAGATGAAGCCGGGCGGCAAGGCAAAACTCGTCTGTCCGTCGGCACTGGCGTACGGCGAAAATGGTGCCGGCGAAATGATTCTGCCGGGTGCCACCCTGGCATTTGAAGTTGAACTGCTGGAGTTCAAAGCGGCTCCGGCCGCCAAACCGGAAACGGGCGCACCCGCAAAACCGGCAGTCCCGGTAACAAAGTAACCTGATCCACACATCGGAGTCCTACCGTGAAATGCACCTTTTTCATACGAATTGCAGCGTTCCTGACGGTCGCATTCATCGTAGCCGCCCTGCCCGTCGACTCTGCCCGGGCGGAAGCGAAAAAATATAAACGGACCGTGGAAAAAGTAACCATCCCCGATGTGTACCTGATCAACCAGGACGGAAAAAAAGTGCATCTTGAGACCCTGTTGAAAGGGGATACACCGGTGGTAGTCGATTTTATCTACGGCACCTGCACCACTATCTGTCCAGTCCTTTCCGCAGGCTTCCTCAACCTGCAGAGCAAGCTTGAAGCCAAGGGGCAGAAAGTCCGCCTGATCTCCATAACCATTGACCCTGAGAACGACACTCCCAAAGTTCTGAAGGACTATCTGAAGCGCTACCGCGCCAAAGCGGGATGGGACTTCCTGACCGGAAGCAGGGCGGACATCAACACGGTGATGAGAGCCTTCAATGCCTACATCCCCGACAAGATGTCCCATTACCCCCTGAACCTGATCCGCTCCCCCAAAGATGGCAGTTGGGTCCGTCTGTTCGGCATCATGAGTTCCAAAGAGTTTCTGGAAGAGTTCCAGAGCGTGGCAGCTGCGCGATGAACCGGCGCTGGCTGTCAGCTGTCCTGTTACCCCTGCTGCTGATCAGTCTGACAATAGTTCCTCATCTCTACGCCGCCGGTTCCGCTTCCCCGCTCCCGACCTCCGACCCGGAACAGGCCGAGAGACTCCGCCTGGGAGAACGGATGTACCGGGACGGGCTACTCCCCTCCGGTGCCTCCATGCCGGCCTTTATCCGGGGGGATGTGGAGGTTGACAGCAGTGCCTTCTCCTGCTCCAGCTGCCATCTCCGCGCCGGGCTCGGTTCCTACGAAGGGGGCGTGGTCACTCCGCCAACCACCGGCAGCAAACTGTACCAATCCTACCGCCGCCCCCCCTCACTGGACGATACTCACGACCGGACCGGCCGCTTTGTCTATGCCAAAACTGTTGTAGAGCGCCCCCCCTATACCCGGGAGAGCCTGGCAACGGCGCTCCGCTTCGGCACCGACCCGGCCGGCCAGGTGTTTAATGACGTCATGCCCCGCTACCCGCTGTCAGACTCTGACATGGCGATCCTGATCGAATATCTTGAAGCTCTTTCTGCCCACCCTTCTCCCGGAGCCAGTAAAAGTGAATTCAGATTTGCCACCATCATTACCGACGATGTCAGCAGGGAAGAACGCCAGGAGATGCTACTGCCGCTGCAGAATTTCATTGACCATACAAATCAGCAGATGGATATGTACAATGATTTCATAAAGTTCGGCTACTCCCCCACCATTGAAATGAAATATGCATTTCATCGCGCCTCACTGGATATCTGGGAGCTGAAGGGTCCCCCCGAAACCTGGCAGAGCCAGCTTGCCGTCTACGCGGACACACAGCCGGTGTTTGCCGTACTGGGGGGAATATCAAACGGGGATTGGCGTCCCATCCATGATTTCTGCGAAGCACGGCGCATCCCCTGTCTCTACCCGATAACCGATTTTCCGGTACTTTCTGAACACAGCTGGTACACCTACTATTTTAACAAGGGGTACGCTCAGGAAGGGGAAGCGACGGCGCGCTATCTCAACCGGCTTGAAACTCTCCCCGCCGGCACGCCGATCCTCCAGATCATTCAGGACTCTCCCGCAGGCAGGGCGCTGGCGGTCGGTTTTGATTCCGTCTGGAAAGATCTGGGCCGCCCTGCAGCCACCACCTTGGCACTTCCGGCAGACACGCTCCGGAACAAGGCAAAGATGGCAAAGATTCTGGCAAAGCGGAAACCGGGGGTGCTCCTGCTCTGGAGTGATGCCGGCCTGCTGCCGCTCCTGCCGAAGATGACCACCCACCTCGCCGCACCGGGGATGGCCTTCGTATCCTCCAGCTACCTTGGCGGGAAAACTTCGTCCATCCCGGAAAGCGTTCGGGGTAAGGTGTTCATTACCTATCCCTACCGCCTGACACCGTTTGTCGGTTCAAAGGACGGCGGTTTTGACGCTAAGGTCCCTATTCTGACAACGGCCAGTGATTTCGGTGACCGCAGGATTGTTTCGCGCAGCACCACCATGCTGAAACAGGCAACCACACGCGGATTGAACCTTCTCTACGACAA
>CAIOXL010000043.1 GCA_903862245.1 uncultured Geobacteraceae bacterium
GGACTTTTGCAAGAGCCTCAATAGTTTAAAGAAAACATATTCAAGACAGAACCGTACCACCCCCGGCCCCTCCTAAATCAGGAGGGGGGCTAAAATCTCGGCTTCACCCTGCGGGTCGGAACCGCGCTCCAGGGGTCGTCCGGCCAGGGATGGCGGGGGTACCGCCCTTTCAGTTCCTTTTTTACCTGCTGATACGATCCATCCCAGAACCCCCGCAAATCACGGGTCACCTGAATCGGCCGGCCGGCCGGCGAAAGCAGATGCAGCAGCAGCGGGACCCTGCCGCCGCAGACTGACGGCCCCACAGCCAGACCGAACAACTCCTGAAGCTTCACCGCCAGCACCGGCATTTCACCGGCATAATCAATGCGTACCCGAGAACCGCTCGGCACCGATTGATGCGTCGGCGCCAACTCCTCCAGCTCCCGCTGCTGCCGATAATCAAGGCTCCGCCTCAGCAGTTCCGTAATATCAAGCTGGGCCAGCCGTTTTGCCGAAGTGACACCTTCAAGATGCGGGGCCAGCCACCGGTCAAGGGAGTCACAGAGCGCGGTATCCGAAACATCAGGCCACCCCGCCTCCGGAAATGCGGAGCGGAGCAGCATCATGCGCCCCTGCAGCTGGCGGACAGTTTCATTCATGGGGAGAAGCGCCAGAGCTGACGCCTGCACTGCAGCGACCACCACCGGCACGCTCTGCGCCGCCGTCGGCACAACTGTCCCGGCAGCAAGCTGGATACTGCCGAGAGATTCCACCCACCGGGCCGATATACGTCCTTCACGGTCATCCCAGTTCACGCAGGTATCACGCCGTATATGGTTTGAACGTTCCTCACGGATTACCGCCTCGGAAATTTCCGCCGCAAGGTGAATGACCGCTTCGGCCTGACTGCCGGCATCCAGCGCCGGAGCAACAAGATATTCCGCTGTTCTGACCGCGCAGCGCGGCGAAATACGCGCCCCGCGACCGCCGGTGAGGAGGTATCCCTCACCGGACGCCCTGCGGCGTGCCAGCCGGTCCGGGTAGGCTGCCAGTAGCAGCCGGGAGACCAGCTCATCATCGTATTCATTCCGGTCCACATCCACGGACACCTTCAGAAACCGGCCCAGCTGGCGTGCAACCCGCTCCACGTTTTTCGCGGCGGCCGGATCAATGGTTCGATCGGCACCCCCGGAAGAGCGCCAGCGGACAAGCGCCTCCAGACGGTCGGCAATATCGGAACTGCTTGTCGTCATTCTGGCGCTGCCGGCAGCTGTGCGGAACAGGTCCCGCTCCGAAAGAAGCGATGCCACCTGGCACCCCAATCCGGTGCAGCCAAGCTCGCGGGAGCGGATCAGCAGGCGGCCAAGACGGGGATGAAGCGGCAGCCGCACAACTTCACGGCCAGCAGCAGTGATACGCCCTCCATCATCGAACAGGTCCAGTTCACGGAGCAGTCGGCCGGCCGACTCCACCGCCGCATCGGGCGGCACGTCGAGCCATCCGGGCTGCCGTGGATCGGTGACCCCCCAGGCGGCAAGTTCAAGCAGCAGCTGGGACAGATCAGTGACGCTGATTTCCGGCGGCGAGTGCGGCACCATGGCATGCAGCGTATGAGGGGTGTAGAGACGATAGCAGACACCGGGTGCCGTGCGCCCTGCCCGCCCGGCCCGCTGATCGGCCGAAGCTCTTGATTCGCGGACGGTAACCAGCCGGTTCAGGCCGTTGCCCGGATCGTACTGCAGCCGGCGGGACACGCCGCAGTCAATAACGGTTCTGACCCCGTCAATAGTCAGACTGGTTTCGGCAATACTGGTGGCCAGCACGACTTTACGCTGTTTTCCCGCCTGAATAACCCTCTGCTGTTCCGTCATTGACAGATCACCGTACAGCTGGCAGATCAGGATGTCCCCCGGAAGGGTTCCCGCTGTTGCAAGCTGCGCCGCACAGGAGCGGATTTCACCGGAGCCGGGCAGAAACGCCAGAATGTCCCCTTCCGTTTCCCTCACGGCACGCACAACCGCAGCGGTCATCCGCTGTTCAAAACGGCTGTGCCCTTGTTCATCAAGGTATCTCATCTCCACGGGAAAACAGCGCCCCTCGGAGCTGATGACCGGTGCGTTGTCCAGCAATCGTGACAGCGGCTCCAGATCAAGCGTCGCCGACATGACCATGATTTTGAGGTCAGGGCGGAGCTGCTGTACCTCCCGGCAGAGAGCCAGCCCGAGATCCGCATGAATGCTCCGTTCGTGAAACTCGTCGAAAATGACCATCGCCACACCCGTAAGAGCCGGATCGCCCTGTATCCGGCGCGTCAGGACCCCCTCGGTAACCACTTCAATACGTGTCGTGCTGGATGTACGGCTGTCAAAGCGGATGGTGTAGCCGATCGTCTGCCCGACCTCCTCGCCGCGGCACTGTGCCATCCAGCCGGCAGCAGACACCGCCGCGATCCGGCGCGGCTCAAGCATTATGATACGACCGGACTCCAGGGGAAGAGAATCAAGCAGGGCCACCGGTACCCGCGTGGTTTTGCCCGCCCCCGGCGGCGCATGAAGGATTACACTCTGATTGGTTCGGACGGATTCAAGAAGAGCCGGAAGGATATCGTCAATGGGGAGTTTGTTCACGGAAGTATACGGTGGCAGGTTGGCATGGATAGTTGGCGCCCCGGAATCAGGGCGTACCCTCATTCATGGCACCGGTGCGGTACCCCTGAAGATCCAGCGCCACATAGGTAAACCCGGCTGATTTCACCAGCCGGATGACCTCGTCACGCAGGGGGCCGATCGCCCGCTGGAATTCCTGCTCGCCCAGCTCTATCCTGGCCACGTTGTCGTGGTAGCGCACCCGCAGGGTCAGAAAACCGAGGCCACGCAGCAGCTCTTCGGCACGTCCCACCTGACCGACCCGATCAGCGGTAATGGCGGTGCCGTAGGGAAAACGGCTGGACAAACAGGCAAAGGCCGGCTTGTCCCAGTTGGTCAGCCCCAGTTCGCGGGAAAGATCACGGATATCCTGCTTGGTAAAACCGGCCTCCTCCAGCGGACTGCGCACCTGCAGCTCCGCCGCCGCCGTACGCCCCGGCCGGTGATCCCCCGCATCGTCAACGTTGGTCCCGTCCAGCACATACCCCAGTCCTTCCCGGTCGGCGATGGCGCGTAATTTACCAAACAGCTCCTTCTTGCAGTAATAACAGCGGTTGCGGGGGTTGTTGCGAAACTCCGGAATATCCAGCTCCTCGGAAACAATCTCCAGGTGACGGCCGCCGATCTGTTCCGCAAGGACGCGGGCTTCCCGCAGTTCACGCTCCGGATAGGTCTGGGAAGTAGCCGTAACCGCAAGCGCCCGCATTCCGAGCACGTCAGCCGCCACAGCGAACAGCAGCGTTGAATCCACACCGCCGGAAAAGCCGATAACGCATCCCCCCATATCCGCCAGAATCATACGTAGTCGCTCTGTTTTTTTCTGAAGCTGCCGATCCATTCCGGTACCGCCCCCTTGCTACAGCATGTAATCGGTTGAAAGAAAATGAGACTTCCGCTCCCGCACGATGCCGGAAATGATCTCCCGGTTGGCCTCGGTTTCACGGGCGGCAACAACAATTCTGATGGAAAAGACCCGCAGCGCATCGGTGACGGACTGGGTTCCGTCGGCAGAATTTTTCCGGCCGTTAAACGGGAAACTGTCCGGGCTTCTCTGACACTGGCTGTTGATGTTAATGCGGCAGACCTGGTTGACCAGCGCATCGATCAACTGGGACAGCAGATCGGTATCCTGCCCGAAAATGCTCGCCTGCTGGCCGTAATTTGACGCAACCACATAGTCGATCGGCTCCCGGATGTCGTCGAACACCACCACCGGAATGACCGGACCGAACTGTTCTTCATCGTAAATCCGCATGGCGGGGGTAACCGGATACAGCAGGGTCGGATAAAAGAACGAACCATTACTGACGCCGCCGCCCGGATTCACAATTTCGGCGCCAAGGCTCCGGGCGTCACTCACTAACCCTTCAAGATATTCAGGCTTCTCCGGTTCCGGCAGCGGCGTAATGGTCACCCCTTCATCCCACGGCATACCGCACGCCAGGGCAGAGATCCCTGCGGACATCCGCTTCAGGAAATCATCAACGATTGAACGATGGACAAAGAGGATCTTCAGCGCCGTACAGCGCTGGCCGTTATAGGTAAGGCTTCCCTGAATACACTCAGCCACCGCCAGATCAAGATCGGCATCCGGAAGGATCACCGCCGGATTCTTGGCATCCAGACCGAGGACACAGCGGAGACGGTGCGGCCGGGGATGGATGGCGCGCAGCGCATCCGCCACCTTGTGGGTGCCGATAAAACCGAGCACATCCACCTGACCGGACGCCATCAACGGGGGGACCACCGTTTCGCCTTCACCGTACACGGTATTGACGACACCGGGCGGGAATGAATCGCGAAGCGCCTCCAGCAGCGGCTGAAAGACCAGAACACCGAAACGGGGCGGCTTCAGGAGGATGGTATTGCCCATAACCAGCGCCGGAATCAGGGTGGTAAAGGTTTCGTAGAGCGGGAAATTATAGGGGCCCATGCAGAGCACGACCCCCAGCGGGGCGCGGCGGATCTGACCAATTATCCCCTGCTGGATGACAAAGCGTGAAGACACCCGGTCCAGCTCTTTCAGCGCTTCCAGGGTATCGCGGATATAGGTCACGGTGCGGTCAAACTCGCGTTCAGCTTCCAGCTGCGACTTGCCAATCTCCCACTGGAGCAGCGTGACAACCGCCGCACGCGTGGTCAGCAGGGCGGTGGTGAAGCGCTGTACCGCCTGGATCCGTTCACCCACCGACATGGTCGGCCAGACGCCGCGGCCATTGGAGTACGCCCGCACCGCCACAGCCAGCGTTTCAAGCGCCGCCGCTTCCGTCAGCAGCGGTGCTTCGCCGACCACCAGCTGGCGATCTCCCTCTGGAGTACGCACCCGGACCGGTGAAAGCACCTCCTGCAGCCTCCCCTCCCAACAGCGCAGTTCTCCGTCAATCAGGTAGGTATCCTGCCTGACCGGCTGCCAGGAGCGGAATTGTTCGGGGATCTGATCTGCTTCCGGGAAAATTGTTGCGATTTTCTGAACCATGGAAAGAGCTTTCGTAGGGTTGAAATGGGGAGTAGCAGTGCTGCGGCAACAGCACAGGCCTCACCTTATACACAGGTACGGTTGAAAAGGCAACCGTTCGGCTGCGTTCCAGGTAGGCTGGTGGGGTATCCGACATTGACATATTCTCTGTATCAGAATAAAGTTTCCGCGTCCTGCCGGGATAGCCGAGAAACTAATCAGTTCAGGAAATTCTATGGATCGCAAGCAGAGAAGAAAAATAGTCGTTCATCATCTTGTCGACATGGGCGAGTCGATGACATCGTGGGCTGAGAAGAACGGGCAGGCTGATGCTGAAAGAGATCCACGAATATGTCAGACTCGGCGCGAGCTTCGCTTTTGAAACCACGCTCTCCGGGAGAACATACGCACGGATGATTCCAACCTGGCAGGCAGAAGGGTATCATGTGAAACTCTTTTTTCTGACTCTCCCGTCTACAGAAATGGCAATTGCCCGTGTCGCAGAAAGGGTGCAGCAGGGTGGACACAACGTGCCAGAAAAGATAGTACGGCGGCGCTTTAGTGCCGGACGAACAAACTTCGACAATCTGTATCGTGATCTGGTGGATTCCTGGGCGCTCTACGATAACGCCGGGGACGAACCGCAACTTATAGACTGGAGCAAATCATGAACAAAAAATCGATTGAAAACTCGAAGGATAGCGACCTGGCAGGATCACTCAATGCCATCAGGCGTGCTGCAAAACGTGCCCGTCAAGTCGCGGCACAAACGGGGACCGCCCTAATTGTCCGGCACGGTGATCAGATTGATCGGGTAACGTTTCCAGAACACGATATTTTGCCCAAGCAGACCGCTTGATCGTTGTGAAAACAACCCAGAAAATCTAATGACCCGCAAAGACTACTCCGAGACATTCTGACTCAACAGCCTACAGAGGAACTTCTGGAGAAGGAGTTGAAGTGAGACTTCGTATTCGCCTGCGAATCGGAAAACTTCGGGCCGCCGTCGCCACAGTCAGCCTTCCACACACATTTCCCGTACTACCAGAAACCTGTTTCTCTTTTGATTGGTCGAGGCTTTAAAAACAGAAATGCCATGTGATATGCTTGTGACCATCAGTTACGGGAGGTGCCGATGAAAGAAGCGATGTTTTACCAACATGAGCAGGATCTGAAGGTGCGCTGCACCCTGTGCCGGTTCAACTGCCTGATCGCTGACGGCAATCGGGGAATCTGCTCGGTGCGCGAAAACCGTGGCGGCACCCTGTACAGCCTGGTGTACGGCAGGCTCTGCGCCGGGCATATTGACCCCATCGAGAAAAAACCGCTCTTCCACGTGATGCCGGGGAGTAAATCCTTTTCCATCGCCACGGTCGGGTGCAACTTCGGCTGTCACCACTGCCAGAACTACAGCATCGCCCAGGTTCCCCCCCACGCCGCCATCCGGGGTGCGGTACATACACCGCAGCAAATCGTGCAGCATGCCGTTGCCAACGGCTGCCGCTCCATCTCCTATACCTATACCGAACCGACCATCTTTTACGAGTTTGCCTACGACACCGCCCGCCTCGCCCGGGAAGCGGGGCTCATGAATATTTTCGTCACCAACGGCTACATCAGCAAAGATGCTCTGACCGCCATCGCCCCCTTTCTGGACGCTGCCAATATCGACCTGAAAGGTTTTACGGAAGAGTTCTACCGCGACATCGTCCACGCCCGCCTGTCCCAGGTACTTGACTCAATCATCGAATATCGCAAACGGGGGATCTGGCTTGAAATCACCACCCTGGTTATTCCGGGGCTCAACGACTCCGACGCGGAACTGCGCGGCATGGCAGAGTTCATCTCCGCCAACCTGGGGGTCGATACCCCCTGGCATGTGAGCCAGTTTCACCCCACCCATAAGCTGACCAACCTCCCCCGGACGCCGGAAGCCACCCTGCGCAGAGCGCGGGACATCGGGCGTGCCGCCGGCCTGAACTATGTCTATGAAGGAAACGTACCGGGCAGCGGCGGTGAAAACACCACCTGTCCATCCTGCTCGGCCCTGCTGATCAAACGCCACGGCTACAGCATCGAAATGAACCGGATCAAAGAGGGTCTCTGCCCCGACTGCGGCGTTGTCATAGCTGGGATTAGCCTGTGAATGAGGTGGATGCGGGGCATTTTCAAACACGGCACAGTACCGAGTGGCCGGCATGAGATATCAAGGCCACTGGGGTCACCCATTAAAAGGCTGCTGTCAACGGCAAAAACGTTCCCTATGCGAGAAAAATAGATTTTTCAAGCCAACTTTCCTTTAGTCATCAACACCAGCCATTATTTAGCGCTGGACAATCTCACGCCTTTGTTGTTAGTTTGCACGCGCAAATTACAATGACCACATTTTATCGGTACATAGGCCTCCGGGCGCTCTTCCTGATACTCTGTCTGTTTGTATGGCTGGCTCCTGCACGTGCGCGTGCGGAGAAACTGTCCGACAGTACAGATATTTTCGATGTATTCCCCCAAACTGCATCTATTGCAAGCCGCACATCCAAACCGCTCTCCCACACTGCCGAAAACATCACCGTTATAACCGTCGCAGACATTGAGGCTATGAATGCTCACTCTCTTGCCGATATTCTCGATACCATTCCAGGCGTTCAGCTTCAACATAATGGCGGACCTGGCATACAGCCTTTTGTATTCATTCAAAGTGCAAATTTCATCCATGTGCAAGTTCTTATCGACGGTGTTTCAATCACCAACTTGAATAGTGGCTACTCTGATGTATCCTCAATTCCTGCCTATATCATAGACCGTATAGAAATCATCAAAGGTCCCTCTTCAACTGCCTGGAGCCAAGCCTTGGGCGGGGTTATTAACGTCATTACAAAGTCACCGGACAAACGGCTTATTGGCGGTACTGTAAGCGCCTCCATTGGACAACGCACTACAGCTGACACCCATGCTGAAGCGAGTGGCACAAGTGGTAAGCTGGGCTACTATATGTCAGGCGGTTATTTTGGCACCAACGGCCTCCTTACCGGCCATCAAAGTCATGCAAACAAACTCTACTCCAAACTGACCTATGATCTCTCTTCACGCGCACATCTGTGGGGTACCTTTGGCTACTCTAAAGCTGATTTCGGTGGGCGTTATGTGCCGGAAGACTGGATTGATTTGAAGCAGGAGAAGTTACATGTCAGCCGGGTTGCATCTCTTGGCTTTCGGTATGATTTTGGCGGCAATCTGGAACTGGAACTCACTGGCAGGCATTTCAGCTATGCAGATTGGGATGTCTACTCCCACGTCAGCACAAATCCCTGGCTTCCGGATGTTGACGGACTAGACAGGATGACAGCTAAGGATTCTATTACTGGAGCCGGAGCCAAGCTTACATGGAGAAGTAATCATCATCTTCTGGTAGTTGGCAGCGACTACAACCATTCTGAATCATATTCTACCTCTGCCGACTACGGCTGGACATACAGCCCCTACAGAATTAACACCGACCGCTGGAACATTTTCCTCAACGACGCTGTCACCTTTGGCCCAATATGCATCTCTCCCGGTGTAAGGTTTGATCATAATCAGACTATTGCGGATGAATTCGGTGCAACTCTCGGAATCACGTGGCAACTAACAGATAGTACAATCTTGCGGGCCTATACCGGAAAAGGGTATGGCCTGCCCATAATGAACATAGAGAGGGCATCTGCAATCAAGGTCTGGAATTCTCAGATCGGTTTTGAGAGCATGGCTGTACCCTATCTATGGGTCAAGGGCACACTCTTCAGAAATGAGACATGGGATAACCGGGATGCTTTAAATATTGACTACACCGTACCCGAACGGCGTGTTGCCCACGGTGCTGAACTAGAGGCACGAACCGCTCCGCTATTTAACACCTCGTTGGGTGGGGGCTACACCTACACTAATACAACACGCACCGGTGATAATTCTCAAGTTAGTCCGGATACTGCACGGCAAACTGTGCAACTATCACTCCGCTACGATGACAAAACCTTCAGGGGGATGCTGAACGGCAGACACATCTTCTGGAACTCTCCGCCAGAATATAATGCCAAAAATAACGGTCTGATTTGGGACTTGCATTTTGGTGCCACTCTGCTCAAAACGCAGGATACTTCGCTGGAACTGTTCGGCTCGGGTCGCAACCTGTTCAATAGCCCCTATTACGATCGTGATATTTTCCCGGATCCTGGCCGCTGGTTTGAAGGCGGAATACGGGTGAAGTTCTGATGAGACGCCTAGTCCTCCTCATACTCGCCCTGGCGACCCTGCTCCCCTCCCTGGCCCAGGCCTACGACGTCCTGGTGCTCCAGAGCCGTCGTGACCCTGCATACGAAGAGGTTCTGAGGGGCTTCCGCTCCGGCAGTACCGAATCGCAGCGGGTTATCGTCATGTCCGACTACGCCGAGGTGGACGTGATCCGTCTGGTGAGCGAGGACCACCCCCGCATCATCCTCGCCATTGGTGACGCCGCACTGACCGCCACCCGTGCGGTCCTTCAGACTCCGGTGGTTGCCGTCCTGGCGCTCGGCATCCATAGCGCACAGAGTTCCCGCCCCAACCTCACCGGCATTGACATGTTCGTTGCGCCGGAACGGTACATCAGCATATTCAGGAAGATGAAAACAAAACGCTGCGGCGTTATCTATAACCCGGCAAAAAGTGGCTGGTATCTGAAACAGGCCCGCCATGCCGCCGCAGAAGCCGGTATCGAACTGGTGGCCCGTGAAGTTTCAGACCCCCGCCAGACGATGGCGCAGCTCGCCACACTGTCCGGCACGGTTGATGCCCTCTGGATGCTGCCCGACAGCACCGCCGTCACCCGCGAAACA
>CAIOXL010000044.1 GCA_903862245.1 uncultured Geobacteraceae bacterium
GAAGGTAAGACAAAGACCATGCTGATTGAAGAAACAAAAAAGGCACCTCCGGGGAGATGCCTCTGGTTTGATGCTTTTGGTTTGGTTTTAAATTACCGCGCAGCGGTTTAGTTCAACATCTCAGTTGAAACAGAATTGAACAACTCTCTGCCGCTTGTGCGTATGGATGAGCAGAAGATGGGACAGGTGCTCACCAACCTGATACTGAATGCCTCCCAAGCCATGCCGGAGGGAGGACAAATCTTCATCGCCGCCTCACAGGACAAGGGTTTCTGTCTCCTTACCGTAACCGACACCGGCACCGGCATTCCGCCCGAGGTACTTCCCCGCATTTTAGAACCATTCTTTACTACCAAGGAAGCCGGCAAGGGCGCAGGTCTCGGGTTATCATTATGCAAAAGCATCGTTAGCGCCCATGGTGGTTTTATTGTCATAGAGAGTGCCGTAGACAAGGGAACCACCTGTTCCATCCGCCTGCCATTATAGACCTGAAGTTTGGCACACTATCTGCTGAGGTTTCTGACATGAAGATTCTTGTTATAGAAGATGAGCCGACTGTACATCTCGGTCTGTGCAATACCCTCAAGAGCGCCGGGCACCAGACAGGCTCCGCAACAAACGCCCAGGACGGGATCACTCTGTTTCGAAGTGAACAGTACGACCTTGTCATCACAGATCTGGTTATGCCCGGAAAGGGTAACGGGATGGACGTTCTGAGTGCAGTCAAGGAGTATGCCCCCAGAAGCGGCGTTATTGTCATAACCGCCTACGGCAACGTAAAAACAGCAGTAGAGGCGATGCGACGCGGTGCCTTTGATTACGTTACCAAGCCGTTTGAACCGGATGAACTCCTTATTATCATCTCCAAGTTTTCACTCCAGATCAAACTGGAGCATGAAAACAGCCTGCTGCGTGAAGAAGTTCAGGAAAAACGACATGTTAAAAACCTGATCGGTGAAAGCCCTGCCATTCTCAAACTCCGTGACACCATCCGCGCTGTAGCCGGCTCGGATTCATCCGTACTGATCCTTGGCGATACCGGCACCGGGAAGGAGTTGGTTGCCAACGCCATATGCTCTCTCAGTTCACGCACCGGCAAGCCGTTCGTGAAAATCAATTGTGCTGCAGTGCCGGAGACCCTCTTCGAATCGGAGCTGTTCGGATATGAAAAGGGGGCGTTTACCGGTGCATCCACCCGGAGAAAAGGGAAATTGGAGGCCGCTCAGGGGGGGACTGTTCTCCTGGACGAGATTGGCGATATGCCGCTGATGATCCAGGCCAAGCTCCTGCGGGTCATTGAGGAGCGTACGCTGGAGCGACTGGGGGGGAACGACCCGGTAGCCATTGACATCAGGCTGATCTGTGCCACATCAAAAAACCTGAAAGAAGCAATCACGGACGGTACTTTCCGGAAGGATCTTTATTACCGCATCAACGTCGTGCCTGTTATGGTGCCGGCGTTACGGGAGCGGCGACAGGACATTTACCTGCTGGCGAGCTTTTTTCTTGAGCTGTTCAGCGCCCGCTCGGCCAAACCGGGGTTAACTGTTGCACCATCGGCCATGGCTGCTTTAGAACGTTACAACTTCCCCGGAAACGTCCGTGAACTGCGGCATGCCATTGAGATGGGGGTTGCGCTCTGCCCCGGTGACATCATTACCATGCAACATCTACCTGCTGAAATCCGGGAGTTCTCCGCTGTGGATGACATTAGCACGGCAAACGGAGGGGCTACATTTCTCATGGATAAGCTGCGGCGCCTTGAAAGAGACGAAATTCTTCTGGCGCTGGAGGAAACAGGCGGTAAAAAGAGCCTGGCAGCCGAACAGTTGGGAATTTGCCGAAGAACTCTCTGGAAAAAAATGCGCGATCTTGGAATTCCAAACCTGCTTCCGGAGGAAGATGACTGACCCGCATGGAGCGTGACCAATAGCTCACGTTTTTCTTTTTTATGTGATTGATATATCACACAGTCACCGTTTGATCCATGCTTCGGCACCCGCCTTACGGGCTGTGAAAATATACTGACGGTATTCAGATATGCATACGGGGGGAAGTAATGACCGTGTACTCAGGCAGACAGTCCATTATGATCATCCTGCTGATAATAGTGCAGGTCGGACCGGTATGGGGTGATGAAGGAAAACCGGTGACACTGGCGGACTGTATCGCTATCGCACTGCGTGAAAACCGGACCATCAGAAACGCCTACCTTAGCCGGGTTGCACAAAAGTATGACCTGCGCGTGGCTGAAGATAAATTTACCCCCAAAGCACAAGTAACCCCGTCTGTCGGCGGCAGCGGCGGCACTGGCACCACCCCCTCAAACGCTGTAACCGATCTTTCCGGCACAATTAGCCAAAAGCTCCCCACCGGAGCATCCATCAACCTGAGCGCCCAGCACGATATAACCAGCAGTGAACGCATACGCCCGGCTCGAAATTTCGGGTGGAACGCCACGCTGACTCAGCCGCTTTTGAAAGGTGGCGGAATAAATATCAACACCGCCTCGGTGACCACCGCGCGGATAAGCGAACAGAGCAACATTCTCTCCCTGAAATCCACCCTCATGTCCACCCTTTCCTCCGTGGTGACAAGCTACCGCTCGTATATACAGTCGATCAGGGCATTGGAGATCAGCAGACAGTCACTGGAACGGAGCCGGGATCTGGTTAATACCAACCGGGAACTGATTGCCGCCGGCCGAATGGCAGCTATCGAGATGATCCAGTCCGAGGCGAGCGTTGCCCAGAACGAATTCAGTCTGTTATCAGCGGAAAATGCTGTTGATGCGGCGCGCCTGACCCTCACCAAAGCTCTCGACATAGACAAGAACACCAAGCTATCCCCCATTGAAGGGAAGGAAATTCCACCCGTGCCGTTTAAACTGGAAGAGGGGAAAAAACTGGCATTTGAGAACAGGCCCGACTACCTCTCGTCCCTGCTCAGCTATGAAAGTTCCAAAATACAGCTGGCCGTAACCAAAAATAGCACCCTCTGGGATCTCTCCCTTTCCGGCGGGTACGGCAACAGCTATACCCGTGAGGGGGCCGCAGGAAGTGAGAGCAGCTCCGGCAACTGGAACACCAGCCTGAAGTTGACTATTCCGATAGGTGATCTGTCCATCGAGCAGGGGTACATTTCCGCAAAAATTGCCCTGCAAAAGATGGAAAATGACTTGGCAAGACAGCGGGAAAACATTGAAATCGAAGTGCAGAATGATCTGCGCAACGCCGAAATGAACCTGCGCCAGATCAAACTGGCCACCCAGTCGAGAGTCTTGACGGAAAAAAAGGTCGAAATCGAAACGGAAAAACTGAAAGCCGGTCGCTCTACCAACTTTCAGCTGGTCAGCTTCCAAAATGACCTGGTTAATTCCCAGAACAGTGAACTGGGGGCAATCATCACCTACCTGAATACCTTGACGGCACTTGAGAACACCGTAGGGATAACGCTGGATCGATGGGGTGTACTGCTTGAGGAGAGGAACTAATTAACGGGAGCGTTATGAAACAGGACAACATCATAGCAGAACGCATATTGAACGACATGACCGACGGCGTCATTACCGTGGACATGCAGGGGCAGATCATCACCTTTAACGCCGCAGCGGAGAGGATTCTGGGCATCCGGGCCGGGGAAGCCGATTCTCACGGATTCGGGGAAGTTTTCCTGGAGCTGGAGGGGGCGGATGAGTTCTGTCAGGCCATTCTTGACGCTGTCTACGAATCCTCTGTCAGCCACAACCGTATTGTGCCGTTCAGCAACAATGGGCAGCAGATCACGCTGGTCCTCACCACCACCTTCCTGAAAACACCTGAGGACGACGGGAAAATCGGCGTAATCGCCGTATTCAGCGATATCAGCGAGCTGCAGAAGCTGCAGGAGGCCGAGGCACGGCACGCTGATGAACTCAAGCTCAAACACCGCGAGTTGCAGGATGCTTACCTGAAAACTGAGCAAGGCAACCAGCAGCTGCAGGCGGCTCTCAAAAAAGTTCAGGTTATCAGGATCACCGCCACCGCTTTTACCATCATACTTTTCCTGGGAATCGGTCTGTATGTCTGGAACCGCAAACCTGCTGCCTTTACCCAGCGCCCGACCCTTCCGCCGACAGGCCAGATGGCGGCAAAAACAACCGTAACCGTCACGGCGCAACCGGTCACATCCGGTATTGCCCTGACCGGCAAGTTACAGCCGCTGCAGATGGTCAATGTAACCAGCCCGTTAACCGGCAAGGTAGCTCAGATCATGGTTCGTTACGGCGATGTGGTGACAGCGGGGCAATCGTTGCTGGCGATGGACATCAGTGAAGCGCGCATAAAGCAGCGGGAAGCTGAAGCTGCCTACATCAAGGCGGTCGCCAACTACCGCCAGATAGAAAAGTGGAATGGAGGGAGCGAAGTGACCCGAGCCAACCGTTCGCTGGCCAAGGCCAAAATGGCTCTGGAGAACCAGAAAAAAACTCTGGAGGAAACGGAGCGCCTGTACAAAAAAGGAATCATCCCGACCACGGAATATGATTCGGCCAAACATCAGTATGTTAACCAGCAGATGGACTTCCAGAGCGCCGAAGATGAGCTGAAGGCTGCTCTGGATAAGGGTAACCCGCAAAACCTGAAAGTGGCGCGCTATGAAATGGACAACGCCGAAACCCGCCTGAAACAGATTGAAAAGGAGATTGCCGCCGCAGTGGTTCTATCCCCGGTCTCCGGCATCGTCATGAAGCCAAGCGGTGGTGGCCAGACCAAGGATTCAAAAACCGTGGAGCGGGGCAGCTCGTTCCAGACGGGGGAACTGATGTTGGCCATCGGTGACCTGTCCGGTTTTTCCATCGCCTGCAAGCTGGACGAAGTTGACGTAACCAGAGTTAAAAACGGCCAGAAGGTCAAGGTCGGCGGTGATGCTTTTCCGGGTGAGCAGATGACCGGCGTTATACAGAGCATCTCTCCCCAGGCAGAGGAGGGTGACAGTAGCGGCAGAGGTTCTTCCCCCACCTTCAGCGTCAGGGTTGTCGTCGAAAGCATCAGCGCCGAGATCAGAAAGCGGGTTATGGTGGGAATGACCGCCAATCTGGAAATCGTGGCCTACGAAAAATCGGATGCCCTGATGGTGCCACTCTCTGCGGTGGCTTCAGAGCAGGGCAAGCGCTTTGTCAGCAGGAAAAAAGCGGGGACCCCGGCAACAATCGAAAAGGTTGAGGTGACAACCGGCTACACGACCCAGGATACGGTTGAGATCGTCAAGGGGGTAAAAGTGGGTGACGTTCTGGAGTTTGCGGCACCCGCGCCTCCCCCTGGCTCATCCGGCAAGAACGGGAAAAAATAATGTTGAAACTATCTGATATACGAAAATCCTACCGCATCGGCCCCACAGAATTTGATGTTCTGAAGGGGGTGAACCTTGAAATACACAAAGGAGAACTGACCTCGATCATGGGGCCTTCCGGCTGCGGCAAATCAACCCTGATGAACATTATCGGTCTATTGGACCGCCCCACATCCGGCCGGTTTCAGCTGGACGGTGCCGACGTCAGCTATAGCAATGACGATGCCCTGTCGGAAATCCGCAACCGACGCATCGGTTTTGTCTTTCAGCAATATTTCCTTCTTTCACGCCTCAGTGCCATTGAAAATGTCGAACTTCCGCTGGTATATCGCGGTGATCGGCAGGGTTTCACCCGTGAGCGAAGCATGGAACTGCTGCGGCGGGTCGGCATGGCAGACCGCGCCGGTCACAGACCGAGTGAGCTTTCCGGCGGCCAGCAGCAGCGGGTGGCCATTGCCCGTGCTCTGGTCGGCGCCCCCTCCCTGATTCTGGCAGATGAACCGACCGGCGCCCTTGATACCAGGGTCGGGGGCGAAATCATGGAGCTGTTCCATACACTAAACCGTGAAGACGGCATAACGATAGTCATCATTACCCACGACCCGGGGATCGCCCGCCAGTGCGGCAGTGTGGCTGTCATGAATGACGGGGTGATCGTCAAATGATTCTTGCCACCAACCTGAAAGAGGCGGCCCGCAGTCTGCTTTCCTCCAAGCAGCGCACCATTCTGGCCCTGATCGGGATCGTTATCGGTATCGGTTCGGTTATCGCCATGGTCTCAGTCGGCAAGATCGTCCAGGAAGAGTCGCTGCGCCAGTTCAAGGAGATGGGCACCGACATCCTGACCATTGAAAAAGAGTTTGGCGATTCTTCCGGAAAACCGGGGAGAAAAGGAAAAACGGCGCCGATAAAACTTGCCGAAATTGCCGCCATGCCGGTTGCCTGTCCCGGCATCGCCGATGTGGCACCGCTGGTCCGGGGGAACGGTCAGGCCGCATATAACGGGAAAAAGCTCGATCAGGCCTCCCTGCTGGGAGTAACGGAATCTTTTATAACCATTAATAAAATGACCATCAGCCAGGGGCGCTTTCTCACAGATATGGACGCCCAGAGCAGATACTGCGTGGTCGGCAGCAAGGTGGCGGCAGACCTACGGCGACTGGGTGCGCGTCAGGTTATCGGTGAACAGATCAGGGCCGGCGACAACATCTTTACCATTATCGGCGTAACGGCAGAAGTGCTGGAAGGTGGGATGCGCCGGTTCCAACCCAACGAATCTATCTATCTGCATTTGACCACCGCGCTTCGGCTGTCCAGCGAAAGTAGCAACGGTATAACTACCATCACGGCCCGTGTCAGCGCCGGAACCAGTAACACCACTGCCCGAGA
>CAIOXL010000045.1 GCA_903862245.1 uncultured Geobacteraceae bacterium
CCATGTCAAAATTGAGGCCAATCCTGCTTGCGGAAGACAACCCCAGAGAGGCCGAACTGATCCTTGAAGCCCTGGCCGATCATAATCTGGCCAACCGGGTCGTGCATGTCAGAGATGGGGTGGAGGTGATGGAGTATCTTCGCTGTGAAGGGAAATACGGCGGCGGCAGGCCGGGTAGTCCGGCAGTGGTATTGCTCGACATCAAGATGCCGCGCATGGACGGCATCGAGGTGCTGCGGGCCATCCGTGCCGACTCGGCACTAAAAACAATCCCGGTGGTGATGCTGACTTCGTCAAGCGAGGGACATGATCTGACCCGGAGTTACGAACTGGGGATCAACGCCTATGTCGTAAAACCGGTCAAATTTGCCGAATTTGTCATGGCGGTCAAGCAAATCGGCGTTTTCTGGGGCATGCTTAACGAGTTGCCACCGGAGAGAGCTGCCTCCAATGGGTATTGATAAAGACAGTGGAAAATCTCTGCGGATCCTGGACAGGGCGGACTGGTGCGCTGCATACCATGATTGACTTTATTTGGCAGAGGGTATACCGTCACCCTACCAAATAGCTGGTACACGATAATACTAAACCACTCGCGAGGGTGGGACGGAAAGCCATAGGGTCTTACTAGTTCCAATCCCATTTCAAAGCCCTCTCTTCGTCGGCTCGTCATCGGCTCCTCAACGTACTATCTTGTACGCCTCCGTCGCCGATCTCCTCGCCGCCTTGAGATCATCTTTGAACTGGAATTGAAATAAGACAGCCGGGATGCCGAAATATCACTATATTTCGATGCCCCGGCTTTTTTTATGGCTAAAGAGCCGGGGCGAGGAGGATGCCATGTGTAATAAAATGTTTTCTTTTCTGAAAACACTGCAGAAAACAGGGTATGTGTTGCTGGTGATGTGGCTGCTGTTGAGCCCCGTGGGTTCTGCCCAGGCCCAGGTAAGCGTTGCTATCGGGCTGCCCAATCTGAGTATCGGGATTAACATGCCGATCTACCCGGAACTTGTTCCGGTTTTGGGCTATCCGGTCTATTACGCGCCCCGGGTAGATGCCAACTATTTCTTTTACGACGGCATGTACTGGGTTTACGAGGGGGATAACTGGTACGCCAGTTCCTGGTATAACGGCCCGTGGGGATTTGTGCAGCCGGAGGCGGTACCGCTTTTTGTCCTGCGGATTCCGGTGAAGTATTACCGTCAGCCCCCCCCGTACTTCCGGGGCTGGGCTGCCAATGCAGCACCCCGCTGGGGGCAGCACTGGGGGCGTGAATGGGAACAGCGGCGCAGCGGCTGGAGCCGGTGGAATCGCAGTGCAGTTCCGGGACGGGCACCGCTGCCCGCCTACCAGCGGCAGTATGCCGGGGAGCGCTATCCCCGCGTGGAACAGCAGCATTCCCTGCGCAGTCAGCAGTACCGTTACCAGCCGCGTGACACGGCGGTCCGCCACCAGTTTCAGCAGCAGGGGGGGCAGAGTGCCTCCGTGCCGGAGCAGCGGGGAAGACGCGAAGAACCTGCCGCCAGGGGCCCGGAGCGGCAGGAGCAGCCGCATGCAAATCCGCAGCATCAGGGCGGTCAGCCTGATGTACGACCACAGGGCAGGGGCGGCCAGGAACAGGGTCACGGGCGTGGTCAGAATCAGGACGATGATCGGGGCCGGGGCCGTAATTAAGTATCCGGTGAGGCTCTTGCAAAAGTCCAAAAATGTCCCCTCCCCCCCTGGCGGGGGAGGGAGAATGTTTTAAGACTTTTGCAAGAGGCTCAATATATTGACACAAGAATTATGCGATTGTATTTGTGTGCTTAACAAAATATTGAAAGTCAAAAGATAAAAATCTGTTTCGCGATAGAGGTACATCAGGGTCTGCTAAGCTTTATTTAAGGTGGTATCTGTTTAGGACTGGACTTTAGAGTTACAGCGCCACCTTTCCGCCGTAAAGGCGGGTCGTGTGGCGGTTATTTGATTGTCAAACCAACTTGAATTTATGCTGCCTTAGCCCGGTCTGGTGGATATTCA
>CAIOXL010000046.1 GCA_903862245.1 uncultured Geobacteraceae bacterium
CCGTTCTCCTTTTCCAGCAATGGTTTCTTGGTCGAAACCCATACTGCCGGATTTGAAGACGGGATGCCCTATTATTAACAACAACGTAGCAACTCAGGCCTCCGCACCCTGAAATCTACCCACAAATTTTTCAAGAGAACCGTTTTTTCTAGGATTATTGTTCTGCTCATACAGCTTGGGACAGAGCGTAGCGACGGAACGTGCCGATTAATCCCCGACCCGCTCGAAACGGGGGACCAGTCTCCCATTAACGGACACATCCTCCAGGAACATGCCGAGCGGCCTGACCCAGAGTGAACCGTCGTCATACAGTTTCCGGTAAACCACCATCTTCTCTTCGGTTTCGCTGTGACGGGCAACGTCAATCACATCGTAATAATTGCCCTTGTAGTGACGGTAGCGGCCGGGGATGATATCGGTCACGTGGTACTCCTATAAAAAACGCCCCTGCCAGAAATGCCGGAAGGAGCGTTTAGTGTGGGTATGGCGGATACTGATCAGACCTGAACGACTTCCTTGACGCCCGGGATCTGGGCTTTCATGGCACGTTCGATCCCCATTTTGAGGGTCATGGTGGA
The DNA here is from genome assembly GCA_903862245.1 of uncultured Geobacteraceae bacterium. GTDB lineage: Bacteria > Desulfobacterota > Desulfuromonadia > Geobacterales > Pseudopelobacteraceae > JACRCG01. The sequence goes on from CAIOXL010000046.1 coordinate 579, forward strand.
CATGGGACAGCTGCCGCAGGCGCCTTTCAGCCGCACTTTGACCGTACCGTCTTCCGTAACTTCAACCAGCTCAACATCGCCGCCATCTGCCTGAAGAGCCGGACGTACCTGCTCAAGAACCTTCAGTACTTCTTCTTTCATCTGTTCATTCTCCTTTGTATGTGGTGGTGCAGATCAAACATCTTTGTCGCTACGGCAGCCCCGGTTCGGTCAGATGTTCCGGCTGCATGACCCTGTCCAGCTCTTCCACCGCCATCAGCCCCTGTTCCAGCACGATCTCGCGGATACTTCTGCCGCTGGCGACCGATTCCTTGGCGATGGCCGCCGAGGCGTTATAGCCGATGTACGGTGCCAGCACCGTCACCAGACCGAGGGACTCCTCCAGATACCGGCGGCAGCGCCCTTCGTTGGCGGTGATCCCGCTTATACAGGATTCGGTGAATTTCTGCACGCAATTACTGAGCAGTTCCAGGGAAAACGTCAGATTCCAGGCGATCAGCGGCATCATCACATTCAGCTCCAGCTGCCCCGCCTGGGTCGCCAGCAGCACCGCCTGGTCGCACCCCATCACCTGAAAGCAGACCATGTTGGTCATCTCGGCCATGGAGGGGTTGATCTTGCCCGGCATGATGGAGGAGCCGGGCTGGATGGCCGGAAGGCGTATTTCGTCCAGACCGGTGCGGGGGCCGGAGGCGAGCAGGCGCAGGTCGTTGGCGATCCGCCCCAGGTTGACCGCCGTACGGCGCAGAGCTGAGGACAGGGCCAGAAAAGGGTCCATATTCTGCATCGCTTCGAACAGGTCCGGGCTGGCGGTGAGCGGAAACCCGGTGGCGATCGTCAACTCTTCGACCATGGCCGTGATATACGCCGGTTCGGCGTTCAGTCCGGTCCCGACGGCGGTGCCGCCGATGCCCAGTTCCAGCAGCGCCGGGATACATCCTTCCAGTCCCTCCCGGTTTTTCCGGATGGCAGCGGCGTAGGCAGCGAACTCCTGCCCCATGCGGATCGGCACCGCATCCTGCAGATGAGTACGCCCCGACTTGAGGATATGATCGAACTCCCCCCCCTTGGCGGCCAGGGCCAGCTCCAACCCTTCCAGCCGTTCCAGCAGCGGATCGAGCATCTCCAGAGAGGCGAGGCGGATGGCGGTCGGGATGACATCGTTGGTGGATTGGGCCATGTTGACGTGGTCGTTGGGGTGGAGGGTGGAAAAATCGCCCCGCTCGTGTCCCAGAAGTTCCAGGGCACGGTTGGCCAGAACTTCGTTGGCGTTCATGTTGTGCGATGTCCCGGCGCCGGCCTGAAAGGGGTCAACCACGAACTGGTCAGCCAGCCCCCCGGCCAGAACTTCATCGGAGGCAGCGACAATGGCTTCGCCGATGGCGGAGGGCAGCCTGCCGGTGGATATGTTGGCCTTCGCCGCGCACTTCTTGATGACCACCGTTCCCCAGACAAAAGCGCGGTGCGGTTTGAGTCCCGAAATCGGGAAATTATGCAGGGCCCGGGCGGTCTGCGCCCCGTAGTACGCCTCGGCCGGCACCGGCATTTCTCCCATGGAATCCTTTTCAATGCGTATGGTCATATTGTGCTCCCTTACCCCGAAAGTTCTTCCCACTCCCCGTACAGTTTTTCCAGCTGGCCGTTCAGCCCGGCGTGGCGCTCGCCCCCCTGCATCCCCCGTTCCGGATCATCGAAGAAACCGGGGGCGTTCATCTCCTGTTCCAGCCGTGCCAGCTCTTTTTCCACGGAGGCAATCTGTCCTTCAATCTCCCCCATTCGCTTCTGCCGCGACTGATCCTCGCGCTTGCGCCGCTTTTCCTCTTCACGGTCTTTCAGCCGCAGATCCTTGTTCAGCGAGGGTAATGGTTCCGGAGTTGTTTCACCCAGGGCGGCCGGTGCCGTTGTACCAGCGGCAGAAACAACTCCCGACGGCACCGGGGCCCCCGCTTTTTTCCCCAGATAATATTCGTAATCGCCGAAGTAATTTTCAACGCCCCCTCCCTCGACCTCAACAATCCGCGTCGCCAGAGCATTGACGAAGTAGCGGTCATGGGACACAAACACCACCGTACCGTCGAAGCCTTTGAGGGCGTCCAGCAGAACTTCCTTGCTGTTCAGATCCAGGTGGTTGGTCGGTTCGTCCATCAGCAGCAGGTTGGACTGGCGGAGCAGCATCTTGGCCAGGGCCAGGCGGTTCCGTTCGCCGCCGGAAAGAACGCTCACCGGCTTGTGGATGTCATCCCCCGAGAAGAGAAACGCTCCGAGGATGTCCCGCAGGCGGGGCACCATGGCATACGGGGCGTCGGCGTAGAGTTCGTCGTAGGCCGAGCGGCTCTGGTCCAGGACGTTGGCCTGATCCTGGGCGAAATAATCCATGCTGACATTGTGCCCGAGGACCCGCTCCCCCCCCTGGAATTCACCCCCGGCCAGCACCGCCATCAGGGTCGATTTACCGGCTCCGTTATGCCCCACCAGAGCGACCCGTTCACCTTTTTCGATTGTCAGATCAATTTTGTTCAGAACGATGTGATCACCGAACGATCGGGTGAGCCCCTTCAGCTCGACCACACTCTTGCCGCTCTTGGGGGCATCGGGGAACTGGAAGCGGATCCGTTTGCGCTCGGGGGGGAGTACAATCCGCTCCACTTTTTCCAGCTGTTTGACCCGCGACTGCACCTGGGACGCTTTGTTGGCCTGATAGCGGAACCGGCGGATAAAATCCTCCGTCTTCTCGATCTCCTCATCCTGGATCCGCTTGGCGTTGCGCAGCGCGGTGACCCGTTCCTCGCGCTGGTGGAGATAGGTCGAATAGCGGCAGTGATAATCCGTCATGGTGTGGTTCCAGACTTCAGCGATGCGGCTGCAGACACTGTCCATGAAGAAGCGGTCGTGGGAAACGAGGATGACGGAGCCGGGATAGGCGCAGAGGTACTCCTCCAGCCAGTTGCGCGCTTCGATATCCAGGTGGTTGGTCGGTTCGTCCAGCAGCAGAACGTCCGGTTTCTGCAGCAGCAGGCGGGCCAGGGCGATGCGCATCTGCCAGCCGCCGGAAAACTCTCCGCAATCACGGTGCCAGTCCGACTGGACAAAGCCGAGCCCCTTGAGTACCGTGCCGATTTCCGCCTCCATGGTGTAGCCGCCGCCATGACGGAACTGTTCCTGCAGCTCGCCGTATCTGCCCAGAATCTGGTCATGCTCGGGCGAATCGTGGGGGAGGCGCTCCAGATCGAGGCCGATGCGGTGCAGCTCCTCCTCCATGGCGAGGAGTTCCGAGAGCGCCGCGCGCGCTTCGTGGAAGAGCGACTGACCGGCCGTAACAATGCCGTCCTGCGGCAGGTAGGAGGCCTTGGCCCCACGGGCAACCTGGATCTCACCGGAGGTCGGTTCGGTCAGGCCGGCGATGATTTTCATCAGCGTTGATTTTCCGGCGCCGTTTTCTCCGACCAGCGCCACCCGTTCACCCTTTTTCAGGTGCCAGGAGATGGTGGTGAAGAGCGGCGTGCCGGCGAAGTCTTTGGATAGATTGATTAGTTGGAGCATGGGGGGTGTTGTAGCATACAATGTGTCCCGGCGGCAAGCGGAGGGAGAATCACCGCTACCGACAGCTTGCTCTATTCTGCAAAACTGGTAGAATGGCGCAAAAAAGGTAGCAGACGGTACGGCAGAGGAACCAGCAATTCGTAAAAAAGGAAGATCACACCATGGCTGGTACGATTTTAACAACAGGGATGATGCGCATTGTTACCGGCGCTGTGGCGGCGCTATTTTGTGTAGTCGCCGGATGCAGTCGCACCCCGGAACAGCCGGCCACGGTCCAGGGGTATGTTGAAGGGGAGTTCGTGTATGTTTCCCCCCCTCTGGCCGGGCGCCTGGAGACCCTCTTCGTCCAGCGGGGGGCACAGGTCAAAGCGGGCGATCCGCTTTTTGAACTGGAGAACACCCGGGAAAAGGCGGCCCGCGATGAAACGCGGCTCCACCTCACCCAGACGCGCGCACAGGTGGCTGATGCCCGAAAGGGAAAGCGGGCGACGGAAATCGAGGCCAGCACGGCGCTGTTGAATCAGGCACGGGCAGCGTTGCAGTTTTCGGAAAAGGAGCTGCAGCGTCAGGAGCGACTGCTGACCGCCCACGTGGTCCCGCTGCAGCAGGTGGACCGGCTCCGCTCCGTGCGTGATCAGGACCGGCAGCGGGTTGTCCAGCTTGAGGCGGAACTCGGCACGGCGCGCCTCGGCTCACGCAGCGACCAGATTGCAGCGGTGGAGGCAAATGCCCGATCACTGGAAGCGGTGCTGACCAGAAGCGAATGGGACCTGGCCCAGAAACGGCAGAGCGCCCCCCAGGCCGGCCAGATTTTCGATACGCTCTATCGCCCGGGGGAATGGGTCGCCGCAGGGCGGCCGGCGGTGGTTCTGCTCCCCCCCCAGAACATCAAGGTCAGAACCTTTGTTCCTGAAGCGCTGATCTCAACGATCCGCCAGGGGAACCGGGTGCAGGTGACCGTTGACGGGGGGCGTACACCGTTCTCCGGCACCGTTTCATTTGTCTCCCCCCAGGCGGAATACACCCCGCCGGTTATCTACAGCCGGGAGAACCGCCAGAAGCTGGTGTATATGGTGGAGATCGCCTTTGATCCCGCCACGGCGGTGCAGCTGCACCCCGGGCAACCGGTGGACGTCCGCTTCGGTTCCGGACCATGACAGTCAGTTTCGCCATCGATGTGCGCGGCATGACCAAGCGTTTCGGTGAACAGACCGTGGTTAACGGTATCGATCTGCAGGTGCGCTCTGGTGAGGTATACGGTTTTCTCGGACCAAACGGCAGCGGCAAAACCACCTTTATCCGTATGCTCTGCGGACTGCTGGCGGCAGATGCGGGGGAGGGAACCTGCCTTGGGCTCGATGTCATCCGGGAGAGCGAATCCATCAAGCGCCAGGTCGGCTACATGACCCAGCGCTTCAGTTTTTATGAGGATTTGAGCATCGCCGAGAATCTTGATTTCGTGGCGCGCATGTATGCCGTTGAGAACCGGCGGGAAGCGGTGCGGGACAGCATAGAACGGCTCGGGCTGGCCGGACGGCAGAAGCAGCTGGCCGGTGAACTGTCGGGAGGGTGGAAGCAGCGTCTCGCCCTGGCGGCATGCATGATACACCATCCGAAGCTGCTGCTGCTGGACGAACCGACCGCCGGCGTCGACCCGAAAGCGCGCCGTGACTTCTGGGAGCAGATACATGAGCTTGCCGGCCAGGGGTTGACCTTTCTGATCACCACCCACTACATGGACGAGGCAGAGCGGTGCGACCGGCTCGCCTATCTTTCCTACGGCAACCTGCTGACCCGTGGCACGGCGGAGGAGGTTGTTGCCGGGGCAGGACTGACCACCTGGAGGGTGGATGGCCCGGACCTGCAGGAGCTTGCCCGGCTGCTGCGCGGCAGAGCGGGGGTGCAGCAGGCGGTGGCGTTCGGCACCCGGCTGCATGTCAGCGGCACCGATGCCGCCGCTCTTGAACGGGCAATCGCCCCCTTCCTGACGGAACGCCACAGCTGGCAGCAAATCAAACCGGGACTTGAGGATGTGTTCATCCATCTGATGGGAAGCTCGAAGGACAATTTTTCCCAATGAACCACACGAAAAAGCGCATACCGCTCTCATTCGCCCGTTTCTGGGCCATCGTCATCAAGGAATTTATCCAGATGCGGAGGGACCGGCTCACCTTCGGCATGATTATCGGCATCCCGGTGGTCCAGCTCATGCTCTTCGGCTATGCCATAAACGGCGATCCGAAACACCTCCCCACCGCAGTGCTGCTGGCCGACAACAGCCAGCAGGGGCGCTCACTCCTCTCCGCCTTGAAAAACAGCGACTATTTCACGTTTGTCCGCGAGGTCAAGAGCGAGGCGGATGCGGACGCAGCCCTCGCCACGGGGGAAGTCCAGTTTGTCGTGACGATCCCGGAAAATTTCGGCCGCACTCTGCTGCGCGGCGACAGGCCCACGGTTCTCGTTGAAGCGGATGCCACCGATCCGTCGGCCACCGGCAACGCCATCGCCTCCCTGCGCACGCTGCTGGAGAGTGCCCTGCGGCAGGACCTCAAGGGACCGCTCGCCTTTCTGGCCGGGAGCGACGGCCCGGTAAATCTGCGCGTCCACGCCCGCTACAATCCGGAAGGGATTTCCCAGTACAATATCGTCCCGGGGCTGATGGGGGTCGTGCTGACCATGACCATGGTCATGATCACCGGCCTGGCCATTACCCGCGAACGGGAACGGGGCACCATGGAGAACCTCCTCTCCATGCCGACCCGGCCGCTGGAGGTACTGCTCGGCAAGATCATCCCCTATATTCTGGTCGGCTATATCCAGGTCGGTCTGATCCTCATTGCGGCGCGCTTTCTGTTCCGGGTGCCGATGAACGGCAGCATCCCGCTGTTGATGCTGACATCCCTGCTGTTCATCGCCGCCAACCTGGCCATGGGCATCACCTTTTCCACCCTGGCAAAAAATCAGCTCCAGGCGGTCCAGATGACCTTTTTCTTCTTCCTCCCCTCACTGCTCCTGTCCGGGTTCATGTTTCCGTTCCGGGGCATGCCGGAGTGGGCCCAGGTCATTGGCGAAGTGCTGCCGCTCACTCATTTCCTGCGGGTTATCAGGGGGATATTGCTGAAGGGGAACGGATTTACTGAGGTGGTCCTGCAGTTGTGGCAGATCATACTGTTTGCTGCTGTGGTCCTCACCATCGGCGTCAAACGCTACCGGCGGACCCTGGATTAGGGGTGCGGGGCATCAGCTCCCGCACATCAGCCCCAGCGCTGCTGCCGTTTCCCGATATACCTGCTGCGCCCCTTCGCTGAACTGCACGAAGATGATCCGTTCCAGCTCCGGGTACAGAGCGGCAGCTTCCTGAGCCGCCGTGAGAGCGATTGTTGCCGCCTCCCGCATCGGGTACCCGTAGACCCCCGCACTGACGGCCGGAAAAGCGATGCTTTTCAGGCCGCGCTGATGCCCCGCCTGAAAGCAGCGGCGGTAGGCTGACTGCAGAAGCTCCGGCTCCCCCTGATCACCGCCGTGCCACACCGGCCCGACAGTGTGAATGACATAGCGGGCCGGAAGCATGTATCCCCCGGTGATCTTGGCATCGCCGGTTTCGCACCCGTGAAGCCCGGCACATTCCAGCACCAGCTCCCGTCCGGCGGCACGGTGAATGGCGCCGTCCACCCCCCCACCCCCCAGCAGGGTGTTGTTGGCCGCATTGACAATGGCGTCCACCGCCAGTGTCGTGATATCCGCCTGAATTATTTCGATGATTGCCGGCACTGTTCCTCCGCTAAAACATATGGTTGCATCGTTCTGTCATACCAGTATACTGCAAGCCATCTGTAATTCCAATTCCAGTTCAAAGATAATCTCAAGGCGGCGAGGAGATCGGTGACGGAGGCGTACAGATAGTACGTTGAGGAGCCGATGACGAGCCAACAAAGAGAGGGCTTTGAGATGGAATTGGAATAATTTCCAGTGGCTGCGGCTGGCACCCTGCCGGCCGTAGCGAGAAGGAGAGACGCCCATGCTCTTCCCTCCCCTCCGCAAGAAAAGATACCACGGAATTCTTCTCGATGCACCCCGCGACGGCGATGAGCGCTGCCAAAAATGCGGCGGCGTCTGCTGCAGTTCGTTTGCCGCCGTGGAGCTCACCTGGGACGAATACGAACGGCTCCGGGCACTGGGGGCCGCACGCCTGCAGCTGTCACTCTTCGGCGCGCACCGCCTGGAGATTGATTATGGCTGCGAGTTTCTGGTGAAGGGGCGCTGCAGCATCTATGACGCCCGCCCGGATATCTGCCGCCGCTTCTTCTGCTTCGATACCTGACCCCCCCGCACTGAAAACAAAGCGGCCCGTTGCCACACCTGGTGGTGGCAACGGGCCGTCGTCTCTTTTCAGGAGGGGAGGTCTTATTCCAATTCCAGATCAAGGATGATCTCAAGGTGGCGAGGAAATCGGCGACGTAGGCATACAGATAGTACGTTGAGGAGTCGATGACGAGCCAACGAAGAGAGGGCTTTGAAATGGAATTGGAATTACCCCTTGATCTGCCCCTGAATGCCGATAGTCACTTCACTGTAGGGGATCTGTTTCCCCGATGCCGCCAGCGCCTGACGGGCCGCCACAGCGATACCGCCGCAGCAGGGGACCTCCATCTTGAGGACAGTGATGCTCTTCACGTCTGACTTGCTGAACAGTTCGGTCAGTTTCTGGGTGTAAAAATTATTGTCATCCAGCTTCGGGCAGCCCATGACGACCGCTTTCCCCTTGAGAAAATCTTCGTGATAGCCCGCATAGGCCACCGGCACGCAGTCGGCGGTGATGAGCAGATCGGCGCCCTGGAAGTAGGGGGCTGTCGTGGAAACCAGATGGAGCTGCACCGGCCACTGGGCCAGTTGGCTCTGCCGGCTGCCGGCGGGCCCGGATTGAGCCGGTGCCGGAGCGGCGAAACTCATGGCGCGGGACCCGGGGCAGCCGCCCTGATGCGGAGGAGCAGCGACAGGTGCTGCATGGTGATGGGCAGGCACCGCTTTACCCAGTGCCGCCAAATGTTTTTCCACCGCCGCTTCGTCGAACTCGTCAGTATCGCGCTCCTCGATCTGGATCGCGTCCCGGGGGCATTCCCCCAGGCAGGCGCCCAGCCCGTCGCACAGGTTATCGGCAGCCAGTACCGCCTTGCCGTCAACAAGCTTGATGGCGCCCTCGGCGCAGGATGGTACGCAGAGTCCGCAGCCGTCACATTTATCCTGATCGATGGTAACAATTTTTCTCAACATGGTTTTCTCTCCTGTTCTGTATTTTTAAAAGAAGTAATGCCAGATGTAGTCCAGCCTGCCGCGCAGCATCAGTTTTCGTCCGGAGTATGCCATAATTTCCTTTACCTTTGCCAGTTGCGGTTTGGTATAGCAGTGAGTACGGCAATGCTTGCAGGTCGGTTTTTCAGCCTCCAGCGGGCATTTCAGCCGTCTGGTTACTGCGTATGCCAGAAACGATGCACATTCAGGACAGAGAGTCCGCTGGTCCAACTCCGCGGGCTGGGCAACGGGAGTACGCTCGGCACCACGATGCTTTCCGGTGCAGTAGACCTCGACAAACTTGCCGATCAGCCTGATGTCGCTTTTCTGATTTCTGGTGAGTGTATTCATGTTCGCCATACTGCTCCCCCGCTGCACTATCATACATGACCAAGGTCAATTTTTTAGATTTTCCTTTGCGCTGCCCAGGAGATTGCTATACATTCGCCAAAGCAGATACGTCTACACACGAGGCCCCCCATGATCTCCAAAGCTGTTTCCTTTGTCGCCAAATCAGGTACCGGAAAATTTCGCTGATTGTAACCAGTTGTCAATATCCCTGTCGTCACCTGATTCACATAACTCATCTTACTGATTTATTTCATTTTTACACCTACCGCATGTTAAGTATTAAGCGCAATAAGTCATTGACAATTGTCAAAATATACAACGGAGTTAGGAGCTAATATTATGGGCGCAAAAATGCTCGCATTTGTAGCAAAATCAAATACAGGTAAAACAACTCTGCTCGAGAAATTAATTAGAGAGTTAAAAGGTCGCGGCTATCGGATTGGAGCCATTAAACATGATGCCCACCGATTTGAAATTGATCACCCTGGTAAGGATTCTTATCGACTGACTGCTGCTGGTGCTGACAGTATGCTAATAACTTCTTCTGACCAACTTGCATTGGTAAAAAAGCATGAAACATCTCCATCTCTCGAACAACTCATTGAGACATATTTTTCTGATGTCGATATTGTATTGACTGAAGGTTTCAAGATGAGTCCCATTCCGAAAATTGAGCTCCATCGGCAAGAGCGTAGTGCCACTCTCATATGCCGTGGAGAACAAAATGATCCGATGCTTATTGCTGTCGCTAGTGATGAACCTTTAGATCTGGATGTTCCAGTTTTAAATTTGAATGACGCAATTGCAATTGCTGATTTTGTTGAAATGCGGTTTCTAAAAAATTAGCAAGTTGATCAAACTTGCCATTTATTCAATACTTTTTTCGGCTCTGAAGCACATACAACCCAGCCAATTTTGCCTAATACCCTGACGTGTAGGCAATCAGTACACTCTCATCTCACCCCCTATGCAGTAATCTTTTGACGGTGCGTTACGCCAGTACTTTCCAAAGAACATGGAGTTGATTGATATTA
>CAIOXL010000047.1 GCA_903862245.1 uncultured Geobacteraceae bacterium
CACAGGAGTTTTATATGCCCATGGTCACAACGTCATATGACGATCACGTCGGAACGATTCTCTTTAACAATGCAGAAACCCGGAACAGCCTGTCCAATGCTCTGCTGGACGAACTGATCAGCGCATTTCAGGAGTGTACGGAGCGTAAGGTCCGCGTCATTATTCTGAGGGCTGAGCGCGGTGTCAAGGTATGGTCATCCGGTTTCGACATCAGCGAACTCCCGGTCTCCGGCCGTGACCCGCTTTCCTATAACGACCCGCTGGAGCAGGCCCTCCGTGAAATCCAGAAAATTCCCGCACCGGTGATTGCCATGATTGAAGGAAGCGTATGGGGTGGAGCCTGTGACCTGGCGTTCATCTGTGATCTCACCGTCGGCTGCCCGTCAGCCTCATTTGCCATCACGCCGGCCAAAATAGGCGTCCCCTATAACGCTTCCGGAATTATGCATTTTCTCAACGTGGTCGGCCCCCGCATCGCCCGGGAAATGTTTTATACCGCCAAGCCTATTGCCGCCGACCGCGCGTTTCAAGTCGGCATACTTAATTATCTTGTGCCCGCAGAAGAGCTGGAAGCGTTCACCCAAAACCTGGCTCACCAGATTGCCGAAAACTCACCACTGGCGATTTCCGTCATCAAAGAACAGCTGCGTCTCCTGGCAAACTCCCACCCTTTGAATCCCGACACCTTTGAACGCATGCAGGGACTGCGCAGAAAAGCCTACGACAGTGCCGATTACCGGGAAGGGAAGACCGCCTTCCTTGAAAAACGCAAACCTCATTTTGAGGGGAAATAGGGGATATAAGGAAGTGCCTTTTCAGGGGGTATTGAGCCAAATGGGGACGTTTGATGTTGCAGGGGCGACGCCGTTGGCTCGCCCGCCCTTGATTGTGGTGTATCCGTAAAGGACAGATCAGCTACTGCACCAGGGCGACCCGCCGGGTCGCCCCTACGAAAATGACGCCGTATGGCGACTGTCGAGGATTTCTCGGTAGCTCAAATTGTATTCAAAAAAAGATACAGCCACTCAGGACATCTCCTAAGTGGCTGTATTTATTGGTGGGCGGCACGGGATTCGAACCCGCGACCCCAGGCTTCGGAGTGCCGTTCTTATGGTTAAATCACTTTGCACATCATTGCATATAGCTGTTAATATTGATTTTTTTATTGGTGCAGTAACTAAGCGCTTACTTATAATTAGCCTCCGATGTTCTTGACTACATCACAATTTACATCACAATTTTGCTGGAAAAGCCTACCGTTACGTCCTTAGAAGTAACAGGCACTTACATTGATTTGTAAGTGCCTGTTTTAAGGTGTAGCGCCGTTCACATGTCCATTAGTCCGACCAGACATGTCTCATACCAGCTTCTTGTCCATCAGGTCACGGATTTGTTCCACGCTTAAAAATTAAGCCTGATGCCGCCGTAAATGTTACTGCTCATATAAGAAACTTTTGCACCAGCGATATTTAAATCAGTAGCAGCACCCTGGAAACGGTATGAAAGATCAAGCGTAACAGCTTTGCTAACGCTTATTCCTGTACCAACCATGAACTGATACCCGAAAACAGTATCATCTGCTTTATAGCCGCCAACCTTCAACTCACCATTCAGCACGCCAATGCCAGCGCCAAAATAGGGCGTGACCGCCGACTCACTCTTAATATCGTAATAGCCATTAGCCATAAAGCTCATCACGGCAGCGTCATATGATGAATTTTTTATACCCGCTGTTTTGTACCCGAATTCACCCTCAAAACGCCCAGCACCTTCAGAGCTGCCACCCACACTTACATTTACACCTACTCCGGTATCATACTTGGTAGTGCCGGTAGTGTACCCAGGGATCTTTACATCACTGTCATGAACAATACTTACTCCACCTGCTACACCGACGTACGGCCCAGCTGCAAACGCTGTTGAAGTTGACACCGCCAGTAAAAGTCCCACCAATACGCCCTTGATTACATTGTTAGTCATATTCACCCCCGGTTTTCTGACTCCAACAATTTCAATTCAGCTTCACCCAAGGCGGAGTCGTTGCCTTGCTGCCGAATAGCCCCCAATTCCGCCTATCACCTAGTCATAACGTCCTTGATGCCCGTCTCCGGCTTAATGACGCCATGTGCTCTTCCGGGCTGTTGCCGTTATACCGTTGCCCGGCAGAGCGGAAGAAAGCCAGGTGGACAAGCCATTCATCAACCTGCAGAGCTGAACCGAGCAGGCCATGAGCGGTGTAGCGACAATCCTCACCCATACCTACAGATGGGAAGCGCTGTTCTTCGGACGCCATCATCCGTTCCAGTATTTTATTGACCTTGGCAATAACTGGTGGACTCTGACCCGGTGTAGATAGTCGCTTTAAAGTATTTCTTCGGGATTGGAAATTATAAGATTGGATTGACAAGATAGCGGGGATTGTTGGATTATTTGGCCTTCACAAGAGGCCATTTTTTTGAATAGAGCGGGCGG
>CAIOXL010000048.1 GCA_903862245.1 uncultured Geobacteraceae bacterium
ATGGCGAAAGCGGTTCTCGATAATCTGAAAGCCAAAAAGCCGAAAAACAAATTTGTTGTCGGCATTGAAGAAGATGTTACCAACTGCAGCCTGCCGGTTGATTATTCTTTCAAAAATCCGATGCCCGGCACCTATGAGGCAATGTTCTTCGGCCTCGGCGCAGACGGTACGGTCGGCGCAAACAAAAACTCCATCAAGATCATCGGTGAAGAAACCAACAATAACGCCCAGGCCTACTTCGTGTATGACTCCAAGAAGGCCGGCTCCATGACCACTTCGCACCTGCGCTTCGGCAAAAAACCGATCCGCGCCCCCTATCTGGTGCAAGAGGCTGATTTTGTCGCCTGTCACAACTTCTCGTTCCTGGAAAAATACGACCTGCTGGCCCGCGCCAAAAACGGAGCCACCTTCCTGCTGAACGCCCCCTTCGGGCCGGATGAGGTATGGGACACCATCCCCAAAGAGGTGCAGCAGCAGATAATCAGCAAAAAACTCAAGTTCTATGTCATTGACGGCGTCAAACTGGGCAACGAAATCGGCCTTGGACCACGCATCAACGTTATCATGCAGTCCGCATTCTTCAAGATTTCCAACATCATCCCGCTGAAGGATGCCGTTTCCTCCATCAAGGGAGCCATCAAGAAGTCCTACGGCAAAGCCGGAGAAGCGGTGCTGGAGATGAACTACAAAGCGGTTGACGCCGGCCTGAACAACTTCTATGAAGTCACCGTTCCGGCCAAGGTCACCAGCAAACTGAAAATGGCAGCCGCCGTTTCCAGCAAGGCACCGAAATTTGTGAAAGAGGTCACCGGCGTTATCGTTGCCGGCCTGGGCGACGATCTGCCGGTCTCAAAAATGCCGGCCGACGGCACCTTCCCGACCGCCACCTCCCAGTACGAAAAACGCAACATCACCGTCGAGATCCCGGTATGGGACGAAAAGATCTGCATCCAGTGCGGTATCTGCTCCTTCGTCTGCCCGCATGCTGCGGTACGTACCAAAGCCTATGACGGCAAACTGCTGAAGGGCGCTCCGGCAACCTTCAAATCAACCGACTGCAAAATTACGGAAATGGCCGGCAAAAAATACACCGTCCAGGTTGCTCCTGAAGACTGCACCGGCTGCGGCGCCTGCGCCCACAACTGCCCCGGCAAGGACAAGCAGACCGCCGGACACAAGGCTCTGGACATGCACTTCCAGCCGCCCCTGCGTGCCACGGAAGCCGAAAACTTCTACTTCTTCCTCGGCCTGCCGGATGTGGACCCATCCGTGCTGAAACTTGAAACGCTGCGCAGCAACCAGCTGGTCCGCCCGCTGTTCGAATTCTCCGGTGCCTGCGCCGGTTGCGGAGAGACTCCGTATCTGAAACTCCTGACCCAGCTGTTCGGCGACCGGATGATTGTTGCCAACGCCACCGGCTGTTCCTCGATCTACGGCGGCAACCTCCCCACGACTCCCTACGCGCAGCGCGCTGACGGCCGTGGGCCGGCCTGGTCGAACTCCCTGTTTGAAGATAACGCCGAGTTCGGTTTCGGCATGCGCCTGACCGTTGACCAGTTCTCCAAAGCCGCCCTTGAGTATGTGGCTGAACTGGCCGGCAACAAGGCGTTTGCTGCCAACGCTAAACTGTTCAAGGATCTGGTCGCCGCTGACCAGTCAACCCAGACCGGAATCGAAGCACAGCGCGGCCGTGTCGACAAACTGAAAGCCGCCCTGAAAGGGAGCAAGAATGCCGTAGCCAAACTGCTCATTCCGATCGCTGACTATCTTGTCAAAAAATCGGTCTGGTGCATCGGCGGAGACGGCTGGGCATACGATATCGGCTTCGGCGGCCTTGACCATGTCATCGCATCCGGCAAGAATATCAACCTCTTTGTTCTCGATACAGAGGTGTACTCCAACACCGGCGGACAGGCTTCGAAATCAACCCCCATGGGTGCTGTCGCCCAGTTTGCCGCCGGTGGTAAACCGGTATCAAAGAAAGATCTGGGCATGATCGCCATGTCCTACGGCTCGGTGTATGTCGCCACCGTGGCGCTCTCCAACCCGGCCCAGTGCGTCAAGGCGATGCTGGAGGCGGAAGCCTTCGACGGCCCGTCGCTCATCATAGCCTACTCGCACTGCATCGCCCACGGCATCAACATGACAGAAGGGGTCGATGCCCAGAGACGTGCAGTTCAGTCCGGCTACTGGCCGCTGTACCGCTACAATCCGGCACTGTCGCTGGAATGCAAGAACCCGCTGCAGCTCGACAGCAAAGCGGCCACCATCAGCTTTGAAGAGTACACCAACGCTGAAAACCGCTACCGCATGCTGAAAAAAGCCAATCCGGAAGCGGCAGGTGCGCTCATGAAGAAAGCCGGTGAGTGGACCAAAGCACATTTTGCCTACTATCAGAAACTGGCCGCACTCAGCTACGAAGACACCTGCGAGAAAAAGTAGTCAGCAGGCTTCTGAACTGCTAGTATTCAGCCCCGCAGAGCAATCTGCGGGGCTTTTTTATTACCGCCATCGGGAGAGACATAGATGCTCGACAACTCCAATGATCTGGGAGCGCAGCTGTTCAAAACCTGGACAGAGCAGCAGCGCTGCGAAGAAATTGAAAAACTGGTGCAGGGGTACCGCAACGGGG
>CAIOXL010000049.1 GCA_903862245.1 uncultured Geobacteraceae bacterium
GGCTCCTCAACGTACTATCTGTACGCCTCCGTCGCCGATCTCCTCGCCGCCTTGAGATCATCTTTGAACTGAGAATTGGAGTAATACCCGCTTTTCAGGCACGGCTTATCGGTACATAACTGTTTTGATCACTGTTTTCAGATGGGAGCGGCTATGGCAGCAAGCACCGAAATACGCAGGGAGATCTGGATATTGGGCGTGAGCCCGGGGCTCGGGCGCGAAGCCCTGCTTTCTTCGTACCTGGAAGCGGGTGGATATGTCTGCCGGCTGGGGCAGTATGACGAGCTTGAGACCGGACGGCCGTTGGGTGTTGTGCTTGACGTCTCCCCGTTTTCCGACGATGGCTGGGGGGTGCTGCTTAAAATCAAAAACTCTCCTACTACCTGGGACATTCCGGTACTGCCGGTGTTTTTGAGTGAAAAGGGAAAAGTCGGCGCTGTTTTTCCGGTAGCCGGTTTTTTCACTCTTCCGGTGAATGATCAGCACTTCCAGGATCGTATGGCGGTGTACGGAATGACGGAAGACGCGGAAACCTGGGATCTGCAATCGATGGTTGTCTCCCGGACGGGGGAGGAAAAAATCTCCCGGGCAGTGGCAGCGCTCGGTTTTGAAGTCGTAAAAGGGTATACCGGAAAAGAGGCTCTGGCCCTGTCATCGATCCATCCGGTGTATATGATATTTTCCAGCCAGATGCTGCCGGACATGTCGGCCTTTGAACTGCAGGAACGGCTTCGCCTGAGCCCGTACAGCAGTAATACGCCTCTGTTCGTGCTGCTGAAGGATGTAATGAAAAACGGGGAAAAACTGGCCATGAGCAGGGAAATATCCCACCTGGTCAGAAAAGAGCAGCTTTCCTGTGAGGAGTTTCTTGGTTATCTGCGCCGCAAGGAGTAGGGGTGCACATACTACAAAAAAACAGCCGCTCCCCGGTATCGGGTGAGCGGCTGTTTTTTTGTGGAGATCTGTTTTGGTTACAGCGGCGGATCAAGTTCTCTGATTACGATGCTGGCCTTGCCCCGCAGATCCTTTGCCCATTGATTGAAGCGCTCTTCAGACTTGGCTCGGTACAGAATCTCTTCAATATCCCCTTTAACACTGTCAAACGGCTTGGATGTGCCGGGCACCCGCGCCTCAAGCCTGATAATGTGGAAGCCGATCGGCGTTGCCACCAGATCGCTGACCTCTCCGGGTTTCAGAGAGAGGATGGTCTTTTCCAGTTCCGGCTGCATGTCACCTTTTTTGAAGCTTCCCAGATCACCGCCGTCCTTTCGGGCGGCCGGATCCTCCGAGAACTTTTTCGCCAGCTCGGCAAAGTCTTTGCCCCCCTTGGCGTCAGCCAGCACCAAAAGAGCGGTGCTCCTGGCCCGCTCTATCTCCTCCGGCGAGGCTTTCGCACCGGTTTTAAAGAAGATGTGCCGGGCACGGAAGCTTTCCTCTTCGGAGTACTTGGCCAGGTTTGCGCTGTAATAGTCGCGGATTTCTGACTCTCCAACCTGAATCTTGGCGCGGACTTCCATGCTTACCAGTTTCAGCTTTTCAATCTGTTCCTGAAGGCGGGCGCGATACTGTTCGAAGGAAAGACCCTGTGCGGCCAGAGCCGCCAATAATGACTCCTGCGTGGTGATGTTGTTCTGCTTCCGCACATCGTCTATCGCCTGGCGGATTTCTTCATCCGACACGCGAATGCCCAGCTCCTTGATCTTCTGTTCGGTCAGTCTTTTTTCAATCAGCCGGTCAAGGGCAGCACGGCGAAACCGGCTTCGGGCGGCATCGTCGAGAACGGCTTTCTTTTCCGCTTCACTGATGACCGGCTGAGCCTCCCGGTTGATGTCATGGAGCGTTATGATGTCATCGTTGACAATGGCAACTATGGCATTGGTAATATTCCGGGGCTTGGCAGGAACGCCCTGCGGAGAGGGTGCCGCACCGGCCGTTACGGCCGCTACAGCAGATTCTTTGGTGATCGTTGCCTCGGTGCTGGAACAGCCGCCTGCGACAAGCAGCGCTAACATCGTTAGTACTGTAAATGCGTGGTACTTCATAGGTGCACTCTTTTCTTCAGTAGATGTCAAAACCGGAAGGGGGAGTTGGTCCCGCACTTCCGGTTTTATCTGGTCAAAGCATGTTCGGTCTGACGACCGTTATTTTTTTTCAGGAGCTGCCGGTTTGGGCGTTTCCACCGGTTTTTTATCCTCAGCTTTCGGCTCGTCCTTCTTCTCACCAACGCTGTTTAACACATCTTCCTTGATCGTAATCTTGGCTGTTTTCTTCAGGTCTTCCTTGATCTTCTGGAAAACTTCCTGCTGCTTGGTCGGCATGATCGCACCTTTAATCTGCTCTTTGACCTCTTCAAAGGGGCGGATACCGGCAGCACGTTTGCCGGTCAGCTTGATGATGTGGAAACCGAAATCTGACTTGACCACGTCTGAAATCTGTCCATCTTTAAGGGCAAGTGCTGCTTTCTCGAACGCCGGCACCATGCTCCCCTTGCCGAACCATCCAAGGTCTCCCCCTTTGGCGGCAGAAGAATCGACAGAGCTTTTCTTGGCCAGTTCCTCGAAATTACCGCCCGCTTTGAGCTTGGCCAGAACCTCTTTTGCCTCTTTTTCGGTTTTAACCAGAATATGGCTGGCTTTAATCTGCTCGCCAGACTTGAACTTGTCCTTGTTCTGCTCATAAAACTTCTTCATGTCTTCGTCGGAAACCTTTGATTCAGCCTCGACCTTTTTCTTGAGGAACGATTCCACAATCAGGCGTTTTTTAAGCTCCTGCAGTTTATCCTCAATTTCGGCACCTTTATCGAGTC
The DNA here is from genome assembly GCA_903862245.1 of uncultured Geobacteraceae bacterium. Taxonomy (GTDB): domain Bacteria; phylum Desulfobacterota; class Desulfuromonadia; order Geobacterales; family Pseudopelobacteraceae; genus JACRCG01. The sequence continues at coordinate 2,807 of CAIOXL010000049.1, forward strand.
CATCCTTTGAGGCCTGCTGCAGGATCAGCTCGCGAATGACCATCGTGTCCAGCATCTCTTTGCGCCCCTGGGGGGTGTCAGCCATCGCTTTCAGGTATTCAGGCAGATTTTTCAGTTCTCGGTCAAAATCTCCCGTGGTAATGCTGCCGCCGTTAACTTCAGCCAGTACCTTTCCCTCTTTTTTCCCCTCTGTCTTCGCTCCGCCGGGAGATGAGCTGCCCTGACAACCGATAAGTGCAGCCACACAAAGGGCGGCGGTAAACAGTTTTGTTGTTGTAATGACTTTCACGTGAATCTCCTTTTTAGTGTTTAAGCTGTACGTTCTATCTGTAAACGCGTGAAAGCTAGCATATCACTCTGGTCGTTGCAACATTATTTAACGCCTGTCAGTCGATGGTTTTTCCTTGCCATTAAGGCCCGGTAGGCTACAATGCAAACCGCTTTTCAAGCAGACTGAAACCTGTTTTAACCACATCCCGGATATGCACAGAATTGATTCGACAGTGATCTCTCCTTCATCTACCGCACTTGCCACCCTTGGCGAATTCGGCCTCATTGCACGCATCGCCTCCGGCACCCGTTCCGGTGCAGGTGTTGTCACCGGCATTGGTGACGATGCCGCGGTAACCGCCCTTTCACCCGGTATGCAGCTGCTGACTTCAACCGACATGTTGCTGGAAGATGTGCATTTCCGTCGCAGGTGGCATGACCCGTACCGCCTGGGCCGCAAATCTCTTGCGGTCAGTATTTCCGATATTGCTGCCATGGGCGGCATCCCGCGCTGGGCTCTCCTTTCCCTTGCGATTCCTCCGGACATACACCTTGATTTTGTGGATGAATTCATGCGCGGTTTTCTGGCAATGGCATCGGAGCATGCTGTTACCCTGATCGGCGGAGATACCTGCTCGTCACGTTCCGGGGTAACGGTTTCCGTGACCCTCCTGGGTGAACAACTTCCTGAACAGATTATCCGTCGGAGCGGCGCGCTGCCGGATGACGACATCTGGGTCACCGGTACGCTGGGGGATGCGGCGCTTGGCCTGCGGCTGGTGGAAGGCCTCACCGTTTGTTCGTCGGACCCACGGGAGCCGGTAGTCGAAGAGGCCGGCCCTCTTCTGCATCGCCTGCTTGATCCCGTTCCCCAGGTTATAGCTGCTCTTGCACTGGCTGAAGCCGGAGTGGCGACCGCCATGATTGACGTCAGTGACGGTATTCTTGCCGATTTCGGCCATATTGCCGAACAGTCCGGTGTCGGTGGCTGCCTCATTCTGGATGACCTCCCGTTATCTCCCGATTTTTGCTCCCATACTGCACGGTTATCGACTGTTCCGTACCAGCTGGTTCTATCCGGCGGTGAAGATTATGAACTCTGCTTCACCGCTCAGCCAGCTTGTCGGGAAAAAATAGTCGACTGCATGAAAAAGTGTGGCATTGCGGTGACACGTGTTGGTATAGTGACGCGCTCGCCGGGGGTGACCGCGGTCAACCGCGACGGCAGTCAGCACATCGCTCAAACAGAAGGTTTCGACCATTTCACCTAGCATACATTCCCTGATGAAAGGACTTTCCATGCACCACACCATGATTCCTGCTGACAAGGCCCGGCTTTGTGCCGACGCTATCCGTTTTCTTTCGGTTGACGCCGTAGAAAAAGCCAACTCCGGCCACCCCGGCCTGCCGATGGGGGCCGCCGACTGTGCGTTCGGCCTGTGGGGGAATTTTCTTTCCTTCAACCCGGAGGACCCCCGCTGGGCGAACCGTGATCGTTTCGTTCTTTCAGCCGGCCATGGTTCGATGCTCCTCTATTCGCTACTGCACCTGTTCGGCTATGGCCTGTCACTGGATGAACTGAAAAACTTCCGCCAGTGGGGGAGCAAAACTCCCGGTCATCCGGAATTCGGCCATACCGCCGGTGTTGAGGTTACCACCGGCCCTCTTGGGCAGGGTTTTGCCAACGGCGTCGGCATGGCACTCGCCTCAAAAATGGCAGCAGAGCGGTTTAACACCCCTGACTTCAGCCCGATTGACCACACGGTGTACGCACTGATCGGTGACGGAGACCTGCAGGAGGGGATCAGCTACGAAGCGGCTGCTCTGGCCGGACATTTGAAGCTGGGAAATCTGGTGTATATCTACGACAGCAACAGCATCACCATTGAGGGCAAAACTTCACTGGCCTGGTCAGAGGATACGGCGGGACGTTTCGCAGCGTGCGGCTGGCATATTCAGAAAATCGACGGTCACGATTACGGTCAGATCGTTGCCGCCATCGCTGCTGCTCAAGCCGAGACGGAGCGTCCGTCAATCATCATCGCCACAACCCACATCGCCTTCGGCAGTCCTGCCAAGCAGGACTCTTCCGGTGCCCACGGTTCTCCGCTCGGCGCTGACGAGATCGCTGCCACCCGGGCCAACCTGGGATGGCCGTATGCTCCGTTTGAAGTCCCCCAGGAGGTGCGCGATACCTGCCAGGGGCGGGTTGATGCGTTGAAACAGAGCTATGCCACCTGGCAACGCGGTTTTGCTTCCTGGTATGCTGCCAATCCGGACAAGGCGAAACTGTGGGACGAAATGTGGCATAAACAGCTGCCCGCAGACCTGTCTGACCAGCTGCTTGCGGTGGTGGCCGGGAAGGATGGTGCCACCCGCGCCCTGTCAGGAGCTGTCCTGCAGAAGGCTGCGGCTCTGATACCGGCTCTGGCGGGGGGCTCTGCCGACCTGTCTCCCTCAAATAACAGTGATATCAAGGGGTCGCCCTCTGTGCAGGCCGGCAGTTTTGCCGGACGCAATCTGCATTTCGGGATTCGCGAACACGCCATGGGAGCGGTTATCAACGGTATGGCGCTGTACGGCTGCTTTATCCCCTATGGCGCGACCTTCCTGGTATTTTCTGACTACTGCCGGCCATCCGTACGCCTTTCCGCACTGATGGGGCTGCAGTCCATCTATATCTTCACCCATGATTCCTTTTTTGTCGGCGAAGACGGCCCCACCCACCAGCCGATTGAACATGTCGCGTCGCTGCGCCTGATCCCCGATCTTCAGGTTATCCGTCCGGCTGATGGTATTGAAACCGCCATGGCCTGGCAGGCCGCATTGAACTTTTCCGGTCCGACCGCATTGATTCTGACCCGGCAGAAACTGCCGGTAATTGCCCGCCCGGCATCATTTGTCCCTGCTGACGCACTCAAAGGGGGATATATTGTTTCTACGCCGGCAACTACTCCCGACGTGGTTGTGCTTGCCAGCGGCTCTGAAGTACACGTGGCGGCGGAAGCGGCTGCCGCACTGGCTCTGCAGGGGATACATGCCCGTATCGTTTCGGTTCCCTGCTTGGGGACGTTCCTTGCCCAACCGGCGGACTACATACAGCAGATACTACCTGCCGGCATACCGCGCGTCGCTTTTGAAGCCGGCCGGGGTGACTCATGGGGGCGTCTGATCGGCTGTGACGGTCTGTTTATCGGTGTTGAACATTTCGGCGCATCGGCTCCGGACAAGGTCCTTGCTGAACAGTTCGGTTTCACCGCAACTCAGGTTGCCGAGCGGATCAAGGCCTTTGTAAAAAAAGCGTAGCGTCGTTTTTCACCTATAGGGTCATAGGGATGAAGGATGAAACCATACAATGGGTGTATGGTATATCGTGTCTGCTGTGACTGGGCAGTAAAGGGGTTCTGGCGGTATGGAACTGATTGAGCAACTGAAGAAACCGCTGCTTTTTTCCGGTCTGAACGATGGCGATCTTGCTGAATTGGCAGCTATCACGGTCCGCCGTGCTTTCAGGAAGGGAGAAACGCTGTTCAGTGAGGGAGATGAGGCCACCGGCTTCTATCTCCTGCTGACCGGAAGCATCAAGCTCTGCCGCATGTCACCGGATGGTCGGGAAAAGGTGCTGCACTTTGTAAAGCCGCGGGAGACCTTTGCCGAGGCGGCTTTCTTCGGGGACGGCAAGTATCCGGCAGAAGCACGGGCTATGGAAGCCGGAGAGGTGCTCTATCTCCCCAGGCAGGGGTTCATGGAACTGATGAGCCACAACCCCGGCTTTGCTCTTAATCTGGTTGTCTCTCTGTCACTTATGCTGCGCAAGTTTGTCAGTCAGATTGAGGAGCTTTCCTTTGCCGACGTAACATCGCGGCTGGCTTCATTTCTGGTACGGCGCGCTGCTGAAAGTTCAACCAGTTTTGGCGGTATCACCTATATCGATCTGGGGATCAGAAAGGGTGAGCTGGCCGCCCGTCTTGGAACCGCCAGTGAAACAATCTCGCGAACCCTGCGGAAGCTGAAGGATGAGGGGATTATCGAGGTGCAGGGGAACCGGGTGGTGGTTCATCAGATGGACAAACTGCAGAAAATATCCGAACGTCACGAATAAAGCGGGGTAACCTGACATGCTGATAGTAATGAATCATAACGCATCCCAGACAGACATTGATGCCATCACCAGGATTGTTGCTGAGATGGGCTTCAGGGCGGAGCCGATACCGGGCAGCGAACGGACCGCCATTGGCGTGCTGGGGAACCATGGCTATGTGGATGACGGTAAAATTCTGGAGCTGCCCGGTGTGCAGCGGGTCATCCATGTGTCAAAACCCTACAAGCTGGTTTCGCGGGATTTCCACCCGGAAGATACGATTGTTGATGTTGCCGGTGTCAGCGTCGGCGGGAAAAGCCGTCCGGTTGTTGTCGGTGGTCCCTGTGCAGTTGAAAGCGAGGAGCAGATCGTCAAGACCGCCCTGTTTGTAAAAAAATGCGGAGCTGACATGCTGCGCGGCGGTGCCTTCAAACCGCGTACCGGACCGCACACATTTCAGGGGCTGCGTGAAGAAGGCCTCAGGCTGCTGGCCATTGCCGGAAAAGCGAGCGGTCTGCCGATTGTGACGGAAGTCATGAGCCCGGATAACGTGGGGCTGGTTGCCGAGTACGCCGATCTGCTGCAAATCGGTGCTCGCAATATGCAGAACTTCGACCTGCTGCGCGAAGTCGGCAGAATCCGCAAGCCGGTACTGCTGAAGCGGGGGATGAGTGCGACGGTTGAAGAATTTCTCGCTGCTGCTGAATATATCCTTGCCGAAGGAAACCAGCAGGTTATTCTCTGTGAGCGGGGGATCCGCACCTTTGAGACCGCCACCCGCAACACGCTCGACCTCTCGATTGTACCGCTGATCAAGGAATTGTCGCACCTGCCGATCATGGTTGATCCATCCCACGCCACCGGAAAGCGTTCTCTCGTTGCGCCGATGGCCAAGGCGGCACTGGTCGCCGGAGCGGATGGTGTGCTGGTGGAAGTCCATCCGGAACCGGAAAAAGCGCTCTCCGACGGGCCGCAGTCACTCACGTTCCCCGGATTTGAAAAAATGATGAACGAAATCGGAGTGTTGACTGCTTTTTTGCAGAGCATCTGATTCCGTATACAAAACTCTTGAATTGTCCGGTGCATCGGAGTAATAATTAATCAGTCCGTTATTGTTCTCTCTACCCTGCCCGTTGGTTGAAACGCCCGGGCGGAATGCTAAATAGAACGGGGGTCATTCCCTGCTGTGGTGTGCTGCCTTCGGTACGCGGGTCTGCCTGAAACAGTAAACCGACTCCCACAATTAAGGAACTCGCCGGAGGCCCTTAATGCTGACGTCAGGGTGGAGAGATGAAAAATAAAAAGGGGACACCGTTCATGGTGTCCCCTTTTTATTTTTGGTGCTGGCCGACCGGGGGCCAGAGGGCGTACTTCCTGTCTTCCTTGAGGACGTGCTGCAGCAGCCACTCGCCGCGTATCACGAGCAGGTCGCCCAGGACTTCCAGCTCCGTGTTCCCCTGTTTTCCCCGCACCAGTTCACTCCTGCCGGGACATTCCCTATGTTCCCCGCTGTGGCCC
>CAIOXL010000050.1 GCA_903862245.1 uncultured Geobacteraceae bacterium
TAAAAATCCAAATGGTAGCAGAGCAGACGCGGTTTAGTTCAACAACAGTTTATGCGGTGGTTCCGCTGACGCTACACACCGCATAAACTCTTAATTCGATATAGCACTCCAAGAGTGATTGCCAGTACGGTTATAAAAATCCTTGTATGAATCATGGCATGAAGTTTCCTATATATTAGACTTCCGCAAGCTGATCTTTTTGTTGGGAATAGCGGGTATTTTATTCTTTATCTATTTAGTGTGTATAGCACTTTATGCTCATTAGTCAATCAGTTTGAGAATGTATTCTGCGGGGTAATATCCGCTTGGCAAGTAAAAAGAAAAAACCCCTGATTTCTCAAGGGTTCTTGAACTTGTCCGGATGGTGCCGGACTGCTAATTGGTGGAGGCGGTGGGAGTCGAACCCACGTCCGAAAAACCTAGCATCTGAGACTCTACACCGTTATTCCGTTGCTCGATTTAACCATCTGCCTGCGCAACGAACAAGGCAGCCAAATGGCGATCCCGTGAGTTTCGGGTTGCGCTACGGGCGTTGCGCTTCCCTATCCGATAGTGAGTGACGCCCCCTTCCTACCATCGGCATCTCAGTCGGGGACGCCTATTAAGCAGCTAGTGCAATAGGAGTGTTATAATTGTCGGCAATTAATGCCGTGCAGGTTTATTAAGGTCGGCCACCTGCCCCGACCCGGTGCTCCCCAGATTTTCAATTCCCCGTCGAAACCTTTACGCCCCCAATGTGTAATGCAATTTTGAATTTTGGATTTTGAATCAATAATGACGCCGCTTAATCACGGTTCCTGCTTTTCAGTGCCTGGGCAACCTCGCGATTGCTGTCCTTGGTTTTCATGTCCTCACGTTTATCGTACAGCTTCTTCCCTTTGGCAAGCCCTATCTCAACCTTGACCAGACCATCCTTGAAATAGAGGCGGAGCGGTATGACCGAAAGACCCTTCTCGCGAATCCTGCCGTAGAGGCGGTCGATCTCCCGGCGATGTAGCAGCAGCTTGCGGTTCCGGTCCGGTTGATGATTCTGGCGGTTGCCAAATTCATACTGGGAAATGTTGAGGTTGTGCAGATACGCCTCGCCATCACGCACCAGCATGAACGAATCATTCAGGCTGGCTTTGCCCCCCCTCAGCGACTTGACCTCTGTCCCCTGCAGTACCAGACCCGCTTCAAGCTTCTCCTCGATGAAATAATCGTGATAGGCTTTTTTATTGCTGCAAATTAGTTTTTCTCCCATGGCTTTACAATAGCAGACATTCTGTTAAAAGGAAACGGTCATCCTTGCATTGGTGCAGCGGAATCTATATAGTCCCTGACGATATTTTACTGATCGAATGGAATACCATGACCAGAACAGATACAACTCATCCCGGCGCTGAACAACGACTGCGACAGACCTGCGCCATCGTCCGGGGGCGGCATGAATACGCCTGATCTGTGGGGTCAGAATTCCGGGGCCGGGGCCGCAGCAGAGAAGTCGCCCTATGCGCCGCTTGCCGAACGGATGCGTCCGCGCACGGTTGCCGAGTTTTCCGGGCAGGAACATCTGGTCGGCGAAGGGCGCATTCTGCGGCGTATGATTGAGAATGATTCACTCGCGTCGCTGATCCTCTGGGGGCCGCCAGGATGCGGTAAAACAACCCTGGCGCACATCATTGCCGCTGAGACAAAATCCCATTTCATCTTTTTTTCGGCGATTCTTTCAGGAGTCAAGGAGATCCGCGAAACCTTCCGCGAAGCTGAGCGCTATGCGGCCCGCGGCGTGCGCACCATCTTGTTCATTGACGAGATCCACCGGTTTAACAAATCCCAGCAGGATGCCTTTCTCCCCTATATCGAAAAAGGGGTGGTCACAATTATCGGAGCCACTACCGAGAACCCTTCCTTTGAAGTTATTGCGCCGCTGTTATCGCGCTGCCGGGTTCTGACGCTGCAGCAGCTGGAGCCGGATGCGGTGCGCAGCCTGTTGGTGCAGGCATTGGCGGACACTGAGCGAGGTCTTGGTAATCGGGCGCTTTCGGCGACTGATGCGGCGCTGGAATTTCTGGCCGGGCAGGCGGGGGGGGATGCCCGCACCGCCCTGAATACGCTGGAAATTGCTGCGGACCTTGCTTCAACTCCGCCCGGCAACCGGGGAAAAGGGGGGGAGATAACCCTCGAAATTGCCCAGGAAGCGCTGCAGAAAAAGGCGCTGCTCTATGACAAAGGGGGAGAGGAGCATTACAACGTCATCTCCGCGTTTATCAAGTCATTGCGCGGCAGTTCCCCGGATGGCGCCCTTTACTGGCTGGCCCGCATGCTGGAGGCGGGCGAAGATCCGATTTTCATTCTGCGCCGCATGATTATTCTGGCTTCGGAGGACATCGGCAACGCTGATCCGCGCGCGCTTCAGGTTGCTGTTTCTGCACTGCAGGCGTTTCAGGTCATCGGCATGCCGGAGGGGCGCATCATTCTGGGGCAGGCGGTTACCTATCTGGCCACCGCTCCGAAATCCAACGCATCCTATGTCGGCATCGATGCCGCTCTGGCCGAAGTCCGGAAAAGCGGAGCCCTTCCCGTACCGCTGCATATACGCAACGCTCCGACGAAACTGATGAAGGAACTGGGGTACGGCAAGGGGTACCAGTATGCCCACGATTATGAGGGCGGCTTCTCCGGGCAGGAATGCCTGCCGGAAAAACTGGCCGGCCGGACCTTTTATGAGCCGAAGGGGCACGGCTATGAGAAGAGTATTGTTGAGCGGATGGAATGGATGAAAAACAGGAAGGACAGGTCATCATGAAACCATTTACCCTTGAGCGGACCCAGATTCTGCCGATTACCCTGGAAGAGGCGTGGGAGTTTTTCTCGAACCCGGGCAACCTGATAAAAATCACTCCGCCAAAAATGAAATTTCGCATCACGTCCCCCTTGCAGAGCGGAACCTACGCCGGGCAGATCATCACCTACACGGTGCGGCCGCTGTTCCGGCTTACCGTCAACTGGACCACGGAGATTACCCATGTGGACCGGCCGAATTTCTTTGTTGACGAGCAGCGTTTTGGTCCGTATCGTTTCTGGCACCATCAGCACCGGTTCCGTGAAGTGGAGGGGGGCGTTGAAGTATACGATCTCGTTCATTATTTACTTCTTCATGACCAGCTTGCTCCGTTGATCAACCGCCTGTTTATAGCACCCCGACTCAAGCGGATTTTTGAGTTTCGCACTGCGGCGCTGAGCAGGCTTTTCCCGAACAGATAACGTTATTTACTTTTATCCGGAGGTTGTACCTGTGAAACGACTTGCAATTCTGACCAGCGGCGGTGACTGTTCCGGCATGAATGCCACCATTCGTGCTGCAGCCCGAACCGCCCTCGCCAATGATATCGAAATGATCGGCTACCGTAAGGGGTTTGCCGGTCTCCTCAAGAATGATTTTATCATCCTCAATTCGCAGGCGGTCTCCGGGACGCTACAGCGCGGCGGGACGTTTCTGCAGTCTGCCCGTTCGGCGGAGTTCCGCACCGAGGAGGGACAGAAAAAAGCGCTGGCAAACCTGCTTAAAGAGGGGGTTGAGGGGCTGATCGTTATCGGCGGGGATGGCTCGCTGAACGGCGCGCTGGCACTGGAAAAGATGGGCTTCCCGGTGATCGGTATCCCGGCCAGTATTGATAACGATATTGCGTATACCGACATGGCTTTGGGGGTCGATACCGCCCTCAACAACATTATCTATGCTGTGGACTGTATCAAGGATACCGCCAGTTCTCACGACCGGGCGTTTATCGTCGAAGTCATGGGGCGCAATTCCGGCTATCTGGCATCCACAACCGCAATCGCCACCGGGGCGGAATTTGCTATCGTTCCGGAGGTGGAACTTGATCTGAACGAAATGTGTCATCATCTGCGCCAGCGGTATGACGAGGGGCGGACCAACGCTCTGATCATAATGGCGGAAGGCGCGGGACATGCCCAGGAAGTTGCCGACGGCATCAAGAATGCCATCGGTTTTGAAACCCGCGTGACCGTGCTTGGTCACTATCAGCGGGGGGGAGCACCTTCGGTGTTCGACCGCCTGCTGGGGAGCCGCTTCGGCATGAAGTCGGTGGAGCTTCTGCTGACCGGCACAAAAGGGGTTATGGTCGGGCTCTCCGCCAACTCGCTCACCACGACGCTGCTGGAGATGGTCGTTAATGGCGGGCAGAAAAAACTGAATGAGGATCTGCTGCATATGTCGGATATCCTTGGCATCTGATGCGAGGCACCTCACGCTTTCATAAGAAACGATCGGTCAAGAACGGTCTCCCCCCCGGTACCCTGGTGCATATCGGGGCCGAGTCCGGGCGGTCGGTTCAGATCACCCGGATCGGCTATGGCCCCGAGGGGATCGAGGACCAGCAGTTCCACGATATTGACCAGTATCTCCACTCCCCCTGCGACAGTGACGTTGTGTGGGTTAATGTGGAGGGGGTCCATGACGTGGAGCTGATCCGTGCCCTGGGTGAAAAGCATGGTTTTCACCCGCTGGTGCTGGAAGATGTCGTCAACACCGTACAGCGCCCCAAGATTGAGGATTACGGCGATTACCTTTTCATTGTGCTGAAAATGCTCTGTCCAACGGAGGAGGGGGACTTCAGCTCTGAACAGGTCAGCATCATTCTCGGTCCGGATTACCTGTTTACCTTCCAGGAAGGGATCGGGGGAGACGCCTTCGACCCGGTCCGCAGTCGCATCCGGGCGGGTAAAGGCAAGATTCGCGGCATGGGGGCCGATTATCTGGCCTATTCCTTGATCGATGCCATTGTGGACGGCTATTTCACTGTTCTGGAAGGGTTCGGCGAGCGGATTGTCGATGTGGAAGAGGAACTGACGCGCACGCCCGACCAGAAGTCCCTGCACCGGATCAACGGCATGAAGAAGGAGATCATCTATCTGCGCAAGACCGTCTGGCCGCTGCGGGAAGCGATCTCTTTTCTGGAGCGGGGTGACAGTCACCTGCTCCAGGACGGCACCCGGCTGTATTTCCGCGATGTGTATGATCACACCGTTCAGGTGATCGACACGGTTGAAACCTATCGTGACCTCCTTTCCGGCATGCTGGACCTGTACCTCTCCAGCATCAGCAACCGCACCAATGAGGTAATGAAGTTTCTGACGGTTATCGGTACGATCTTTATGCCGCTTACCTTTCTGGTGGGGGTCTACGGCATGAACTTCAAATATCTCCCGGAATTGGAGTGA
>CAIOXL010000051.1 GCA_903862245.1 uncultured Geobacteraceae bacterium
ACGTGAGTAGCGCGCGACCCACGACCTTGACCCCGCTGTCAAGCTGTTTTTTCGGGCAAAGCAACTTTTTTCAAAGATCACTACAGAAGTCTAAAGTCCAGCACTTTATAAGGAATACTCCATACCCATGGCTCACGATAAAATCATCATCAAAGGCGCCTGTGAACATAATCTCAAGTGCATTGACGTGGAAATCCCCCGCGACCAGCTGGTCGTCATCACCGGCCTCTCCGGCTCCGGCAAGTCTACCCTGGCGTTTGACACAATCTACGCCGAAGGGCAGCGGCGCTATGTGGAATCACTTTCGTCATACGCCCGCCAGTTTCTGGAGCAGATGGAAAAACCGGACGTGGAGTCGATTGAAGGACTGTCGCCCGCCATCTCCATTGAGCAGAAAACCACCAGCAAAAACCCCCGTTCCACCGTCGGCACCGTCACCGAGATTTACGACTACCTCCGCCTGCTGTTCGCCCGGGTCGGCCATCCGCACTGCACCTCCTGCAATAAGGAGATCACCTCCCAGACCGTTTCCCAGATGGTGGACCAGATCATGCTCCTCCCCCCGGGGTCGAAGCTGACCCTGCTCGCCCCGATGATCCGGGGGAGGAAGGGGGAGTACAAAAAAGAGCTTAATCAGCTGCGCAAAGAGGGTTTTACCCGGGTAGTGGTCGACGGGACCGTGCGGGAACTGGCCGATGACATCGAGATGGACAAGAAGAAAAAACATGACATCGATATCGTGGTTGACCGGATTGTCGTCAAGGAGGGAATTCAGCGCCGGCTGGCCGATTCACTGGAAACCGCCCTGCACCACGCCGAGGGGGTGGTTAAGGTCGAGTCCCTGGCACCGACGGACGAAACTTTGACCAAGGGGAAGAAAAAGGAGCCAAAACCGGCGCAGATGCTCTTTTCGGAAAAGCTGGCCTGTGTAGACTGCGGCCTGTCATATCAGGAAGTCACCCCGCGCCTGTTCTCGTTCAACAATCCCCACGGCGCCTGCCCGGAGTGCACCGGTCTCGGCACCCGCATGTATTTCGATGCCGAACTGGTGATCCCCAACCCGGAGCTCTCCCTGCGCGAAGGGGCAATTGCACCGTGGGAAAAACGCCTTTCCGGCTGGTTTCACCTGATTCTGGATGCCCTGGCCAAGGCCTATTCGTTTGACATTCGCACCCCCTTCAAAGAGTTGCCCGAAGCGGTCCGGGATGTGATTCTGAACGGCTCGAAAGGGGAGAAAATCGAGTTTTGGTGGGAGGAGGACGGCGAACGCCGCCACACCTACCAGAAGGAATTCGAAGGGGCTCTGAACAACCTGCAGCGGCGCTGGCGCGAAACCGAATCCGATGCGGCGCGCGAAGAGCTGGAAAAATACATGAACGTCATGCCCTGCCCGACCTGTCAGGGAGCGCGCCTCCGTCCCGAAGCACTGCATGTGCTGGTGGGCGAGCGGACCATCCGTGACGTGACGGCACTCTCCATCCGCGACTGTTTGCACTTCTTCGAGCAGTTGTCGTTGAGCGACAAGGAGCAGGAGATCGCCCGGCGGATACTCAAGGAGATTCGCGAGCGGCTGTCGTTTCTCGTTAATGTCGGCCTGGATTACCTGTCCCTCGATCGCACCTCCGGCACCCTTTCCGGGGGAGAAGGGCAGCGCATCCGCCTGGCAACCCAGATCGGCTCAAGCCTGGTCGGAGTGCTCTATATTCTGGACGAACCCTCCATCGGCCTGCATCAGCGGGACAATGCCCGACTGCTCGGCACCCTCAAGCGGCTGCGCGATCTGGGCAATACCGTGTTGGTGGTGGAGCATGACGAAGAAACCATCCTGGAAGCCGACCACCTGATCGACATGGGGCCGGGTGCCGGCGTGCATGGGGGTGAAGTTGTGGCCCAGGGGACACCGGCGGCGGTCATGGGAAATCCCGCGTCACTGACCGGACGCTATCTTTCCGGAGAGCTGTCCATTGCAGTGCCGAAGGTACGCCGCGCAGGGGACAAGATGCTCCGCATCGTCGGCGCTTCCGAGAATAACCTGAAGGATGTCACCGTCGAAATCCCCCTGGGCGTACTGACCTGCGTAACCGGCGTTTCCGGTTCCGGCAAATCAACCCTGGTGATCGACACCCTGCACAAGGTGCTGGGGCAGCGGCTCTATCGGAGCCGGGAAAAGGCGGGCGCGGTCAGGGATGTGCAGGGGATGGAATATCTCGACAAGGTCATCAACATCGACCAGTCCCCCATCGGCCGCACCCCGCGTTCCAACCCGGCCACCTACACCGCCGTCTTCAGCGATATCCGTGACCTGTTCTCCAATCTCCCCGAATCGAGGCTGCGCGGCTACAAGCCGGGGCGCTATTCGTTCAATGTCAAGGGGGGGCGCTGCGAAGCCTGTTCCGGCGACGGCATCATCAAGATTGAAATGCACTTTCTGCCGGACGTGTATGTGGAGTGCGAAGTCTGCAAGGGGGCACGCTACAACCGGGAAACGCTGGAAGTCCATTTCAAGGGGAAATCCATCGCCGACGTCCTCGACATGACCGTTTCCCAGGCACTGGAGTTCATGGGTGCCATCCCGCGGGTCAAGAACAAGCTGGCCACGCTGGATGAAGTCGGCCTCGGCTATATCAAGCTTGGCCAGGCGGCGACGACTCTGTCGGGGGGGGAGGCCCAGCGGGTCAAGCTGGCCAAGGAACTTGCCAAACGTGCCACCGGGCGGACGATCTACATTCTGGACGAACCGACCACTGGCCTGCATTTCCACGATATTGCCAAACTGCTGGAGGTGATCCAGCGTCTGGTGGAGGCCGGCAATACGATCGTGATCATTGAACATAATCTGGATGTCATCAAGACCGCTGACTGGGTTATCGACCTGGGACCTGAGGGGGGTGACCGGGGGGGGGAGATCATCGCAGCCGGGACACCGGAGCAGGTTGCCAGGGTGACACGATCCTACACCGGCCAGTATCTGCGGAAGATGCTGTAATGGAGCCCGTTACCGGAGATCTCCCATTCGACCATACCAAGCTGCTGGAACTGGCCGCCACCCGCATGCCCTTCGGCAAGTACCGGGGGCGGCGCCTGGTGGATCTGCCGGAACCGTACGTGGTCTGGTTTGCCGGTCAGGGGTTTCCTCCGGGAAAGCTGGGGGAGATGTTGCACACGGTCTACGAAATCAAGGTCAACGGGCTGGAATATCTGTTTGACAGGCTGTAATCCCAAGAATGTTCCTACCGCCTGGTTACTTACGTGATACCCTGGCTAAACCGATACGAGCATCAGTAAAGGACGGCTCCAGGCGTAAGGCTTCACGATAGGATCCGGCACTTTCGTTAAATTTCCCCTGTTCAGCGAAAATAGCCCCCATCATAGTATGCACGGCCGCATCATCCGGTTTGATCCGGAGTGACTCTTTAAAATGACCGAGAGCTTCGTCCAGTCGCCCCTGATTGGCAAGAGAAATGCCATAGTTGTAATGGGCGTTGGCATTGTCCGGTTTAATGCGTAACGCCTCCTTGAAATGGTTGATCGCTTCATCTGACCTGCCCTGTTTTTCCAACACAACACCGAGTCCATCGTGAAACATTTCGTTCCCAGGCTCAATCTGCACCGCCTCCCCTAAATGGTTGACGGCTTCAGCCAAATTCCCGGATTCTTCCAGCGAGAGCCCTAGATTATAGTGTACAAGCGCCTTTTTTGGGGATCTCCGTATCGCCTCTTTAAATTGAACAATAGCTTCGTCAATTTTTCCCTGCCGTTTCAGGAGCGAACCCAAATTATAATGAAAATCTGCGACAGACGGCTTGATCCGCACCGCTTCGCGAAAATGAACAGCGGCCTCATCCAGTCGTCCTTCCTGTTCAAAAGCAGCTCCCAAATTATTGTGTATAACAAAATTTTCAGACGTATTGCTCAACGTATAGGTATACAACGAAGCACTGTTCTTCCAACGCGCAACCTGCTGCCAGGTAAGGACCGAAAAGGCAAGCAGAACAGCAACAGCCGCGCAGGCAGGAACGGTCCTGTTGTATCGCCGGTTCCGCATAACTTGGGCGATACCCCAGGAAAACATTATAAAAATACCGATCAGGGGAATATACGTATACCTGTCAGCCCTGGCCTGACTGCCGACCTTTACTAAACCGATAACCGGAATCAAGGTACAGAGAAACCAGAGCCACCCGGTCACAAAAAAAGGATAGGTGTGTTTCTTCCAAAAGACCGCCAGAGAAATTCCCCCCAGTAACAGGGCCGCTCCGACAACCTTCCACAGCTCCATATGTGCGCTGAATGGGTACAACAGGGTTAAATGGTACGGCGCCAGAGTCTTTTCCAGATACCATGCATAGGCCAAAAGCGCATTTTCCAGCCGCACCGCCACAGGAAACGATTGCAGATTCCCCACGGCCTCGCCGGCCTTTTGCGCATAAACAGTGACAATGCTGGAGAGTACGGACAGCAGAAAGAACGGAATTTTTTCAACGATCAAACGTAATAAAGGTGTTTTTTGAGGGAGGTCAGCTCCAGCCAGCACATCACCGGCACCCGATTCTGAATTCAAATGCCTTCGTAGCGGCCAGTAATCAAGAAAAAGCAGAATCAGGGGAAGGGACACCAGCATCGGCTTTGACATAAGCCCCATGGCGAAGGTGACAACGACCAGCACGTAGCGCCACAGTCCGTGCCGCATAACATATGCATGGTATGCCAGCAGCGTAAGCAGGAAAAAGAACGTGCTCAGCACATCCTTTCGTTCGGCAGCCCAGGCAACTGATTCAACATGAAGAGGATGAAGCGCGAAGAGAAAAGCGACAAAAGCGCTGTTCCACAACACCCCGGTCATCCTCATCAATACCAGGAAAAGAAGTACGGCATTAGCAACATGAAGGGCTACACTGGTAAGATGGTGTCCTTTCGGGTTCAGGCCGTACAGTTGGCAGTCCGCCATGTGTGACAGCCAGGTCAGGGGATGCCAGTTGGCAGCAGACACCGTTGTAAAAGCCCACCGGACAGAGTCACGGTTCAGCCCGCTTTTGACGTGACTGTTTTCATAGACATAGTCGCTGTCATCATAATTAATAAACTCGTTGGCTCCCGTCCTCCAGAAGACAGCCAATGTTGTTACGACAAGAACTAGTACGACCAGCAGTGTGCGCTGCATTGCTTCCTCATTTCAACGTATCAGATAGTGAACTCATACTGGGGACTTCCTGGAACAGCTGGCCACGGAAAGCACCCATACGTCGCAAATTAACACACCAATCCCCGCAGCAGCGCAAGATTGACTCCATCCATCTCATCATGGTCGCCTTTTGGCGTTTCCAGAATCTTCGGCACCGCAGCAAAACGGGGATCGTTAAGGATAAAGCGGAACGGATTCAGCCCGAGCGTTCCCTGGCCGATATGCTCGTGCCGGTCAACCCGCGAGCCAAGCCCCTTCTTGGAATCGTTGAAGTGGAAGCATCCCAGCCGCGGCACCCCAATCAGACGGTCGAACTGCTCCATGGTATCGCGGTACCCCTCTTCCGTGGCGGTATCGTAGCCCGCAGCAAAGGTGTGGCAGGTATCGAAGCAGACCCCGAACTTTTCCGGAAAACGCGAGCCGCCAATAATCGCCCCCAGCTCTTCAAAGGTCCTCCCCAGATTGCTCCCCTGCCCGGCGGTCGTTTCAATCAGCACCTTTCCTTCAAACTGCGGAACCTCTGTGAACAGTTGGTCAAACGCCTCAATAACCCGTGTCAGGCCGGTCTGT
The DNA here is from genome assembly GCA_903862245.1 of uncultured Geobacteraceae bacterium. Taxonomy (GTDB): domain Bacteria; phylum Desulfobacterota; class Desulfuromonadia; order Geobacterales; family Pseudopelobacteraceae; genus JACRCG01. The sequence goes on from CAIOXL010000051.1 coordinate 5,753, forward strand.
GGCGAATCAGCAAGATGTGAGCCGGGATGCATGACCACCTTGCCAATACCGAGACGGGCGCAGGTTTCCAACTCATCACGGAAGGCAGCTATACTTTTGTCGCGCGTTTCACCCGGCGGAGCGGCCAGATTGATCAGGTAGATGTCGTGGGAAATCACTTCACGCAGACCGGAGGCGGTAAATTTAGTACGAAAAAGTGCCGCATCGGCGTCACTGACCGGCTTACCCTTCCACTGGTTGGAGTTGCGGGTGAAAAGCTGCAGCACACTGCAGCCGGAAGTGACAGCCCGGTCTATGGCGAGGTGCAAACCGCCGGAGATGGACATATGGGCACCGAGATAATCATTCATTTTGACTCCAGTTCAATATGGTTACCATAAAAGTGAACATCCACCTCGTCACCGGCGGCGGCACCGCAGTTCCCGGCGGGGAGCACGGCAAGCGCCTGCGCGTCCACCATGGTCCTGAGGATGGCGGTCTGCTGATTTCCGGCGGAGGTTGCGTACCACCGCCCCCCCTCTTTTTCCAGACGCAGCCGGATGATCTGTACCTTACCCGGTTTTTTCTTCAGCCCCTCCCGCAGAACCGCCTTGAAAAGCGGCCGGAACACCTGCCGGCGCCCCTGCATCCGGAGCAGGGCGGGGCGGACGAACTCTTCGAAGGTGATCATGGTTGAAACCGGATTGCCCGGCAGGGAAAAAACCGGAGTGGAGCCGTACCGGGCAAAGGCGGTCGGACCGCCCGGTTTGATGCCCACCTTCCAGAACAGCTGTATTGCCCCCAACTCTTCCAGAATATCCCGTACCAGATCGCAGTCACCCGCCGACACACCGGCGGAGGTAAGGAGCGCGTCGGCTTTGAGCCCTTCAGCAAGTTTTTCCCGATGGCTTTCCCGGTTGTCCCGGGCAATGCCGATGATGCGGGGAATGCAGCCGGCCTCCTGGACCGCAGCAGCCAGTGAGAGTGTATTGCTGTTGATAATCTCACCCGGTCCGGGCGTGCACCCCAGCTCCACCAGCTCATCGCCGGTGGAAAGGATTGCCACTATCGGCCGGCGGTACACCGGCACCAGCGCCATGCCGAATCCGGCCAGCATGTTAATCTCCGGCGGGCGGATGAGCGTTCCGCTCCGGAGGAAGGTGACGCCGGACGCCACATCTTCCGCACGGAACCGGATATGCTGCCCTTTTGTGACCGGCCCCTGCAGGGTCACCTCCTGCTGCCCGTCGTCGGTCTCCTCCACCGGGACAACCGCATCGCAGCCGGCCGGAGTCGGCGCCCCGGTCATGATCCGCACAGCGCACCCTGCCTCGACTACTATCCCGTCGCTCCTCGCCCCGGCGGGCAGAAAACCGGTCACGCGCAAACGGCACGGGGCGGTCGTGCAATCCGCTGACCGTACGGCATAACCGTCCATGGCCGAATTATCCCATAACGGCAGATCCCAGGGAGCAACGACATCCTCGGCCAGAACCCTTCCCGTCGCCTCCAACAGGTGTATCCGTTCTCTGCCGACCGGCTCTACGGCGTCCATAATGATGGTGCGGGCCTCTTCAAATGAAATCATACCTGTTCCTCCGGTAGAAAATATATGCCACAGAATAGCCGGGTGAAATTGACGAGATGTTCGCAATGGTGGCCGCCTACGCCGGCTTCCCGAAGGCGATCGCCTCGGCCCGGGAATACCAGCGCCAGCAGAGCCCTTCTACAGGTACTTCCCGATAATCGGCTCCAGCCTCACTCTGGCTGCGGCAGAAATAACCGACCGGTCCGTGATCACGGCATACTGCATGGCGCTGCCGCAGGAGCAGCCGCGCTCGCTGCCGATCGCCGCCACCACGTGATTGATGATGTTTTTTGCCATGGCCACATTCTGGTGGATGATCGCGATGATCGCCTCGACGGTCACATCCTCATGGGAGTCATGCCAGCAGTCGTAGTCAGTGGAAAGAGCGATGATGCCGTAACAGATTTCAGCCTCACGGGCCAGCTTGGCCTCCGTCAGATTGGTCATACCGATGACGGACGCCCCCAGTGCCAGATAGGAAAAGGATTCGGCACGGGTTGAAAAGGCCGGTCCCTCCATACAGACATAGGTACCCCCCCTGTGTGCCGTTGCCCCCGCCTTCCGGGCAGCGGCAAAGAGAATATCGGAAAGTTCGGCGCAGACCGGGTCAGCGAAACCGGCATGGGCAACAATCCCGTCGCCGAAGAACGTATCCTTCCTGACCCCCTTGGTACGGTCATAAAACTGGTCCGGAATCACGATATGTCCCGGAGCGATGGCGTCTTTCAGACTCCCGACCGCAGAAACGGAGATGATCCGCTCCACACCGAGCTTCTTCATGCCGTAGATATTGGCGCGGTAGTTGACTTCTGACGGGAGCAGATGGTGACCGCGCCCGTGACGGGGAAGAAACACCATCTTCACCCCGTTCAGCACGCCGGTGACAAAATCGTCAGACGGGTCACCAAAGGGGGTTTCGATCCTGATCCGCTCGATCTGCTCCAACCCTTCCATGTGGTACAATCCGCTGCCGCCGATAACTCCGATCGTTGCTTCGCTCATAAGGTCATTCCTTTCGTATGTGATAGTTTCAACCGGTAGTTAAAATCTGGGCCGGAGTGACGGGGAAGTGCGGAGTAATACAGCATCGGCGCCCCCCTCAACCGGCCTACGATTCCCTTCTCCCTCAGGGAGAAGGGAATCGTTTCATTTGACTCTTTTTCAGTGGCGGGATGCTCTGGCACCACGCGTTCCGTCAGTCTTATAGCAGAGATGAGCCGGAACGTGAAGTCTATTCAATTGACAAAACCGGTCCGGTAACCGTAAAGTACTCCAGCACCGGAACCTTTATGATCACTATTGACACGCTCAAGCAGCAATTCAAAAAGATACTTTCCCTGGATGCCCACCCCGGTCATATAGCCGCCGGTTTTTCCGTGGGCGTTTTTATCAGTTTCACCCCTTTTTTCGGTCTGCATACCCCCCTCGCCATAGCACTGGCATTCCTTTTCCGCCTCAACAAAGTCGCCTGTATCACCGGTGCCTGGGTCAACACACCGCTGACGGTCGTACCGATTCTGGTGGCCAGCTATAATCTGGGGAGGTTCCTGCGGGGCAAACCGGCAAAAGAGCTTGCCTTCAGCAACCTTGACTGGCACAGTCTCCAGCCCTACGCCAAGTCCATCCTGATGGGAAGTTCCATCATAGGGTTCGCGGCTGCGGTGGCGGCCTATTTCATCTGCTACTGGATGGTAACGTTTTTCAGGCGCAAGGATGCCGCCCTGAAGGAGATTACACGGGAGATGGAAGTGGTCGGAGAAGAGCTGGAGTAACCGTCAGGCTGTAGTTGCTGTCCGTGAATGTTCTGAATTTATTGAGTAGCCATACAGTTCATGCCGCATCAAAACAAAGGGGGGGACGCAATCGCGTCCTCCCTTTTCGCGTTTACACCGAAAAGTCTGACACCGGAAATCCTGCATCATCCCCCTAACCAAAGCGGATCATCGCCACCCCCGCCATAATGAAAAGCGCCGACACAAGGCGAATCCTGCCAAACGATTCCTTCAGAAAAAGGATGCCGATCAGCACACCCATGACGATACTGACCTGTCGGACCGGTACGGCATAGCTGACATTTGACAGATTGAGGCCGTAGCGGAAGGTCAGAAACGAAGCCATCATGATCGGCCCGCTGCAGAGTATCAGCCCCCAGTGTTCGCGCAGCTCTTCACCGATCATGGTGCGATATTTGGGGCGGACCATGTTGAAGGACATGAGGAACAGCATGATCAACACCAGCAGATAGGTGAAGTAGAGCGGTGAATAGTTTCTGACCCCGCTTTTTTCCGCAACCGAACCGATGGAATAGATAAAGCCGGCCGCCAGGGCATCGCGCACCGAAGGGCTCTTCAGGTTGCGGAAGGGGCGCACCATTTCGCCGAATGACAGGCGTTCCAGCTGGATTGAATAGGTGCCGAAAATCACCAGCATGATACCGCACACGCCAGGAAACGACAGCCGTTCCCCCAGCAGGACGACACCCCAGATCGGCACATAGATCATGGAGGTCTGACAGAGCGGGTACACCACCGAGAGGTCCCCCCCCCGGTAGGCCCGGCCATTGAGCAGGTGATAGAGCACAAAACAGACGGCCGCGATGGCCACCATCAGCACGGTATGAAGATCGGGGCTGCGGAACGGTTCCGACAACAGCGGAATAACCAGTGAAAACAGCCCGCCGGAGGCAACAAACATCCACCAGATAAAGACAGTTTTGTGACGGCTGCTTTTTACCAGCAGATTCCAGAGGGCGTGCATGGCCGCCGAAATAATGATCAGAGTAAAGGCAAAATGGCTCATGGGCGAGAGTATAGCCGACCTTGACCCATGTGTCTGGATAAATTTTCACGCTCCGCAGCAACACACCGAACGTGCAAGTATTGTGAGTATTTGTGAATATTTGTGAGTGGAGAAAGAATTGAAATGTTGTTAGGTTTCTCTTCAATGAGGACTCGTTTCCTCGCTCACATCAAACATGACGTGCTGCAAAAAACAAAATTCAGGGAGTACGCCAATGAAAAAGAATGTATCCGTTGCACTGTATTCGCTCGACGCAATTCTGCACCAACCGATCCGGACTCAGGTCGTTGCCTGTCTCCTGGAACGGAAAGAAGTAAGCTTCATGGAACTGAAACGGGACCTGCACATGACCGACGGCAATCTGGAAGCGCACCTGAAAAAGCTCAAATCAGCGGAGTATATCACCAGCCGCAAGGACACGAGCGGCAGTCGGCTGCAGACCAACTATCTGCTGAC
>CAIOXL010000052.1 GCA_903862245.1 uncultured Geobacteraceae bacterium
AGATTGAATTAACAGGGGAAATGTACCACAAAACAAGCAGCGAATCAAGGAAAAAATCACATATAACTAAATAATATTAGATACTTATGTTAACTTTGACCTTTGTGCGAGGGCATCAAGATTCATCACATTGGGAATGGGTGGTAAAGGACGGATCCTGATGGTTGTATACACTTACAGGGATGGAATGATACGGATTATATCTGCTTGGAAATCAAATGAACCGCAACGGAGGCGCTATGAAAACCAGTTCTGACAAAATGTATGAAAAATACAAAGACATTGATTTTGCTGATGCAAAATCAATAAGTGAAACTCCTCATCTTGCAAAGCTTCAGGCGGAAACCGGAGGAAAATCACGTATTACAATGCGGGTGGACAACGACGTGCTGGCAACCTTCAAGGTACGAGCTGAGATGGTCGGGGGCAATTATCAGACTCTGATGAATGAGGCATTGAAACAGTTTACTCAAGGATTGAAACTTACCGACGTAGTACGCGAAGCTATCCACGAAACCCTCGAAACTTGCCTAACGACTCGATCAGCTGGACGCACAAAAAAGCTGCGCGTCGGTTAGTACACCGCCTTAAGAATCAAATTTACAAACAAAGTGCGGAAATAGCACCGAGAGTACCCCTGCAATTATTTTTCTTGACATCCGACAGCAGGTATATTACCTATAGTCTTACTAGATTATGATATCGAAAAAGACTAAATACGCGCTCAAGGCGCTTGGGTACCTCGCCGAACATTCCGTTGGTGACCCTATTCTTATTTCCGAACTGGCGAAGGAGGAAAATATCCCCCGCAAGTTTCTGGAAGCGATTCTTGTTGCGCTCCGCAAAGGGGGCGTGCTCAAAAGCAAAATTGGCAAAGGGGGGGGCTACATGCTGGCACTGCCGCCCGCCAACATTACCATCGGCAAGGTGGTCAGCATTCTGGAAGGGGGCTTTGCCCTGGTTGAATGCCTCAACGACAACGTCAAGGGGGTGTGTGAAGAGTGCGGTGATCCGGCCTGCTGCGGCATCCGCCTGGTCATGAGTGACGTCAAGAAGGCGATAGATTCGGTGCTGGAATCCACAACTCTGGCCGACATGGTCGAAAAAAGCGATACGGCACGGCAGCAGAAATCAAAAATCATGGATTTCAGTATATAAAATTTTTTGTCACATAATCCTACCTATCCTATAGAGATAGGTAAAACACGAGGGGAGAAAAATCATGAGCAAAATTTATGCAGACAACTCGCAGTCAATCGGCAACACCCCGTTGATAAAACTGAACAACATTGTTGGCAACTCAAAGGCCACCATCCTGGTAAAAGTCGAAGGGCGCAACCCGGCCTATTCGGTTAAATGCCGCATCGGTGCCAACCTGATCTGGGATGCTGAAAAACGCGGCGTTCTGAAGCCGGGCGTCGAAATCATCGAGCCGACCTCCGGCAACACCGGTATCGCTCTGGCATACGTTGCCGCTGCGCGGGGCTACAAGCTGACCCTGACCATGCCGGAAACCATGAGCATCGAGCGCCGTCGTGTGCTGGCCGCTCTGGGCGCCAACCTGATTCTCACCCCCGGTGCCGAAGGTATGAAGGGTGCCATCAACCGTGCCGAAGAGATCGCCGCTGCCGAACCGGAAAAATACTTCCTGCCGCAGCAGTTCAAAAACCCGGCTAACCCCGAAATCCACGAGAAAACCACCGGCCCGGAAATCTGGAATGACACCGACGGCGCCATCGACGTTCTGGTTGCCGGAGTCGGCACCGGCGGGACCATCACCGGTGTTTCCCGCTACATCAAAAACACCAAAGGGAAGAAAATCATTTCCGTTGCGGTAGAACCGAAAGAGAGCCCGGTTATCAGCCAGAAACTGGCCGGCCTGCCGCTTCAGCCGGCCCCGCACAAGATTCAGGGCATCGGCGCCGGGTTTATTCCGGATACCCTCGACCTGTCAGTTATTGACCGCGTTGAGCAGGTGGAGAGCGCCGAAGCGATCGAATTCGCTAAACGTCTTGCCAAAGAAGAAGGTCTGCTGGTCGGCATCTCCTGCGGTGCTGCTGTTGCTGCGGCGGTTCGCCTTGGCCAGCTTGACGAATTTGCCGGCAAAACCATTGTGGTTATCCTCCCGGACGGTGCGGAACGCTACCTGTCCACCGCCCTGTTTGAAGGGATCTGAGTCATGAGTAAAACGGCTGCCGATTTCCGTCTGGACGGCATATATACCCAGCGTCAGGACGGATTCTACATGCAGCGGGTCAAACTGCCGGCGGGGGTCATCTCCGCCGGGCAGGCCCGCACGGTGGCCGACGTTTCCACCACGTTCGGGCAAGGGACGGTACACCTGACCTCTCGCGGCAGTATGGAGATTCATTGGCTGAAAGAGCCGGATCTGCCCCGCATAAAACGGGAGCTGGCCAAAACCGGACTTACCTCCCGGGGGGCATGCGGCGGGGCGGTGCGCGGCATCACCTGCGGCAGTCAAGGTGCACAAGGGTTTCCGGCGCTTGAATCACTGGCCTGGCGTCTGCATCGCCACTTTACCGGTAACCCGCGTTTCGAACGTCTGCCGAAAAAGTTCAAGATCGGCATCGAGGCCGATGTTGTCGGCGGCAGGCATCTGATTCAGGATGTGGGGCTGGTGCTGGCCGGGCTGGAAGATGGTCGGGCCCGCTATGATGTCTGGATAGCCGGCGGGCTCGGTCGCGCCCCGCGGGCCGGATTTCTCCTGGTCGGGGATCTTCCCGAGGAACGAATCATCCCGCTGATCGAAGCGGTTGTAACCGTGTATGCCGCCCATGCACCACCACCCCAGCGGTTGAAGTACGTCGCCGCCCAGCTCGGCGAAGAGGAGCTGCGCCGGCTGATCGGGGCGGAACCGGGATACGGGGAGGAGCTGCCGGCAGTCAGCGGATTTACGGAACAGATCATCCCGCCATCGTCAGGAAGGACGCGGCTGCTGCTGCCGGTTTTTGCCGGAAACCTTAGCGCCGACCAGCTGCGCCGGATTGCCGGAGCCGCCGACCTCCACGCCGACGGCGCCTTGATGGTGACCGCCAACCAGGACATCGCCCTATCCCTTGCGGAGGGTGCCGACCCCGGAGCCGTGGCTGCGGAGCTGTTTGACAGCACCGGATTACCAGCCGTCGTTGGACCACATCGAATCCTGCGTGTCTGCCCTGGCAGCCACGAATGCCGCATGGGGCTGGCGGCAACACGAGAGGTTGCTGCACTGGTTGCTGATGCCGTACCGGAAGCGCTGCAGCACCTTGAGTGGGCGATCTGCGGGTGTCAAAACTCCTGTAGCCAGCCGCAACTGGCCGCTGTCGGTATTGTTGCCGCTCGTTTGCCAGCCGATGCCGGAGGGGCGAAAACGCCCCGCTTTGATATCTATCGCAGGCGGCAGGCCGGGCTGGGAGAGAAGATCCACGAAGGACTGACCAGCGAGGAACTTGTGGCAACGCTGAAGGGAATTGACTAGCACCGTATGAGGAGCCCGGTATGGCAGCAGAGACAAATGAATCATGGAATGCGGAACTGGAGCGGCTGATACGCACGTCACTGCAGTCAATCCGCTTCGGCACCGTGAGCCTCGTCGTCCAGGACGGCAAGGTCATTCAGGTGGATAAGAGTGAAAAAATCCGTATCAATCGGAGCGGGCACATCGACGGCAGCGGCATCTGAATTTTGCAACACACCTTCTGAGCTGACCAGAAAACTGGAGGCCGGTCGAGATCCCATCACGGTGGACTCTTCCGGCCTTTTGTAATTCAAATGGAAAATGTAACCCTGAAAACGCAGTTCGAATAACACGGAGCAACAGAGCAACTGAGAAATCAGTACCTACTACAGCGGCGAATTAGAACGAATCAGGAAAAAGTTTCATTTTTGTCTTCTCTCCGTTGCTTCGTTGCTCCGTGTTATTAATATATTTCCAGGTTAACCAGGTAGGAAACCATGACACATCACATCGCGTTATACGGCAAGGGGGGCGTTGGTAAAACGACACTGGCGGCGAATATAAGTGCCGCACTGGTCGAAGCTGGATTCAGCGTCATGCTGGTCGGGTGTGACCCGGATGGTGCTTCGTGTTCCCTGCTGCATGACGGCGCTGCGCTTCCGGTGCTGCAGGACCAGATCCGGGGCCGGGAAACTATTGCTGCGGCAACCGCTGTACACGCCGGGTACAAAGGCATCACCTGTGTGGAGTTGGGCAGTTCCCCATTTACCGGACTCCGTTCGCCCGGTGATCTGCAGCGGGGGGTACAGGAACTCAAACGGCTGCAGTTGTTCGAACAGCTCAAACCGGATTATGTCCTGTATGATATTCCGGGTGACAGCGCATGCTCGGCACTTCAGGCGGTGGTTGCCGAGGTCGATATAGTCAGGCTGTTTGTCGTCGCCACCGCCGATTATAAAGCGCTGCAGTCAGCCAATGATGCCTTTGCCCTTCTGGAGCTGCTCAACGGTGAAAGAGCTGAGCCGATCCTGATGGGAGGTGTTATCCCCAACGGCATCACCAGCTCGTTCGAAGAGTCTTTTGTCAGCGATTTTGCTTTTCATGCCAATGCCCGAACCATCGGGAAGGTGCCACGGTCGCTGGTGGTGCGGCAGTGCGAACTGTACGGCAAAACCGTTATCGAATCCCGTCCGCTGTCCAATCAGTCATACTATTACCGGCGGCTGGCGAACCAGATCGTTGACGCCTCGGGAGCGATCTATTCCGGAAATCTTCCCCAGCCGATGTCGGCGGAGCGTCTGCGTAGCTGGAGCCGTGAATGGGCGGACCGGATCTACGCACTGGAAAACGGCCTGGTGACGGACGGCGCGGCCATATAGCCGGCGGGTGGAGATCGAAAACATTTTCTGAAGTACTGATCTATCACCGATCCCTTTTCCCTCAGGGAGAAGGTGGCCGAAGGCCGGTTGAGGGTGAAATTCGTTCCACAGGGGAAATATTTTTCATTCTCTCCACATGATATTTGCACTCCCGCGCTTCTTGGGCTACACTCTGGCCGCTGCAGGTCTGAACAGGTGGCTCTCTCCTTCATGCCATCCGGAGCGCCGCACCGATCCCCAGGAAAGAAGAATATCATGAAACGATTTCCCCTACTCCCGCTCTGCCTTGCCCTGCTCCTCTCCTGTGTTTCCTGCACGGCCAAAAAAGAAAAACCGCGCCCGAAACCATCGGTGCCGGTCCAGACAGCCCAGGCGGTGCAGAAGGATGTGCCGGTCCAGGTGAAGGCCATCGGCAACGTCGAAGCGTTCACCAGCGTTGCCATCAAGTCCCAGGTGGGGGGGCAGATTGCCCGGATTCATTTCTCCGAGGGGAGCGATGTGGCGCAGGGGGCACTGCTGGTCAGCATTGATCCCGAGCCGTTCCAGGCCAGTCTGAGCCAATTCGAGGCTGCCCTTGCCAGGGATCAGGCTCTGGCCCGTTTCTCCCGCGAGCAGGCGGTCCGCTATGAAGGGCTGCTGAAGGAGGGGATCGTTACCCGTGATCAGTACGAGTCGCTACAGTCCAGCGCGGATTCCCTGGCCGCCGCCGTTGTCGCCGACCGCGCCGCCATCAGGAATGCCAAAATACAGCTTGGCTATTGCTCAATCCGCTCGCCGATTGCCGGGCGGACCGGTACGGTGGCACTGCAGCCGGGCAACCTGGTAAAGGCGAACGATCTGGCCATCGTGACAGTCAATCAGGTCAGCCCCATCAGCGTGACGTTTTCCCTCCCGGAAAAACGGCTGGGGGAAATCAAACGGGCCATGGCCGCCGGTCAGTTGAAGGTGGAGGCGGTCATCCCTAATGAGCCGGGCGCCAGTGAGGCGGGAACAATAAACTTTCTGGATAATGCCGTAAATCCGGCCACCGGCACGATCAAGCTCAAGGGCGTTTTTGCCAACAAATCCCGCAAACTCTGGCCGGGCCAGTTTACCGACGTGCTGGTCACCCTCGCCTCCCGGAAAAGCTCCGTTGTCGTGCCGACCTCTGCGGTTCAGACCAGCCAGCAGGGTGAATTTGTGTATGTCGTCAAACAGGACAATAAGGTGGAGATGCGTTTGGTTACCACGGCTGTGGCGGTGGGGGAGGAAACGGTGATCGAGAAGGGAGTGGCCCCCGGCGAGACCGTGGTGACTGACGGTCAGCTGCGCCTGACCCCCGGAGCGGCTGTTGAGTCGAAAGTGAAACAGGGCGGCGAGGTGAAGAAGAAATGAACATAGCGGATATTTTCATCCGCCGTCCGATCATGACCTCCCTGGTTATGATCGCCATCTTCATTTTCGGTGTGGCATCCTATCGACTGCTGCCGGTGAATGACCTTCCCAACGTGGATTTCCCGACCATCCAGGTAAACGCCAATCTTCCCGGCGCCAATCCGGACACCATGGCATCGGCGGTTGCCACCCCGCTGGAAAACCAACTCTCCACCATCGCCGGCGTCGATGCCATGACCTCTACCAACGGTATCGGTACGACCCGGATCACCCTCCAGTTTAATCTTGACCGGGATATCGATGCCGCTGCCCAGGACGTGCAGGCGGCCATCTCTCTCGCCGTCCGGTCGCTGCCGAAAGACATGCCGACGCCGCCGTCGTTCCGTAAGGTCAACCCGGCGGATCAGCCGATTCTGTACCTGGCGCTCAGTTCCCCCACTCTGCCGCTCTCTGCAGTTGACGAGTACGCCCAGACCCTGATTGCGCGCCGCATTTCCACCATCAGCGGTGTTGCCCAGGTCAACGTGAACGGGTCACAGAAATATGCCGTGCGGGCCCAGCTTGATCCGAAGGCGCTGGCGTCGCGCAAGATCGGTATTGATGATGTGGCGGTCGCCATTGATGCGGCAAACGCAAATCTCCCCACCGGGGTTCTGGACGGCACCAAGCAGGCCTATACCATCGAGGCCAACGGGCAGCTGTTCAAAGCCGACGCCTACCGGAAGACCGTAGTAGCGTATCGGGACGGCTCGCCGGTCCGTCTGGAGGAGCTGGGGCAAGTAATCGACAGTGTGGAAAACAACAAGACGGCGGGGTGGTACAATAACACCCGTGCCATCGTTCTCACCGTGCAGCGTCAGCCGGGTACCAACACCATCGAGGTGGTGGACAACGTCAGAAAGCTGCTGCCCGGTTTCCGCAGCCAGATGCCGACGTCCGTCGAGCTGAGCGTGCTGTTCGACCGGTCAGCCCTGATCCGTGAATCCATGCATGACGTCAAGTTTACCCTGGTACTGACGGTCTGCCTGGTCATCATGGTGATTTTCCTGTTCCTGCGTAATCTTTCCGCCACGATCATTCCCTCGCTGGCGGTTCCCATGTCCGTTGTCGGCACCTTCACCGTCATGCATCTGCTCGGCTTCTCCCTGAACAACATCTCCATGATGGCCCTGACCCTGGCGGTGGGGTTCGTCGTGGACGATGCCATTGTCATGCTGGAGAATATCGTCCGGCACATGGAAAAGGGGGAGGGCGCCATGGAAGCGGCGTTCAAGGGGTCGAAGGAGATCGGCTTCACCATCGTTTCCATGACTATTTCTCTGGTAGCGGTGTTCATTCCGGTGCTGTTTATGGGAGGAATTTTGGGACGGCTGCTGCATGAATTCGCCATAACCATCAGCGTGGCGATTCTGGTTTCCTGTTTTGTCTCCCTGACCCTGACCCCCATGCTCTGCAGCCGTTTCCTGAAACCGCCGGCCACTGCGCAGCATGGCCGCCTGTTCATGGTCATGGAGCGGTTCTTTGACGGGATGCTGCAGCTGTATGAACGCTCCCTGAAAACGGTGCTGCAGTACCGCCGCACGACCATGGTCGTAACGCTGCTGATCACGCTGGCGACAGTCTGGCTGTTCATGACCGTCCCCATGGGGTTTCTGCCGTCAGAGGATACCGGCCGGATCAACGCCGATACCGAGACCGCCCAGGGAACATCCTTTGCCGATATGAAGCTGCATCAGGAAGCGGTGGCGGCGATCATTGCCAAGGATCCGAATATAGATGGCTTCATGTCATCCATCGGAGTGGGCACCGGTACCAACACCGGGCGTTTATTCATGCGCCTGAAGCCGCGCAGCGAGCGAACCCTTTCCGCCGATGAGATCATTCAGGAGCTTCGTCCCAAGCTGGCAAAGGTTCCGGGAATCCGCACCTTCCTGAAAAATATTCCGTCCATCCAGATCGGCGGCACCAGTTCCAAAAGCCTGTACCAGTTTACCCTGCAGGGGCAGAATACGGATGAACTGTACCGCTCGGCAACCGCTTTCGAGGTCAAACTGCGGGAACTGCCGGAGCTGCAGGACGTCACCAGCGATCTGCAGATCAGCAATCCGCAGGTGCATGTGGATATCAACCGGGACAAGGTGGCGGCCCTGGGGCTTACCGTGCTGCAGGTGGAGGACGCTCTCGGCTATGCCTACGGTTCCCGCCAGATTTCCTCCATCTACGCCCCGACCAACCAGTATCAGGTGATACTTGAGCTGGACCCGGCCTATCAGGGCGACCCGGCGGCTCTTGGCATGCTGTACATCAATTCGAAAACCGGCGGGCTGGTACCGCTGGAGACCATCGCCACCATTACGAAAACCATCGGACCGCTGGCGGTCAACCACCTGGGACAGCTCCCGGCGGTGACAATTTCGTTCAATCTCCGCCCCGGCGTTGCCCTGGGTGATGCCATGAATCTGGTTGGCTCCCTTGCGGAAACGGCGCTTCCTGCCACCATCAGCACCAGCTTCCAGGGAACGGCCCAGGCTTTCAAATCCTCCTTCAGCGGTCTCTGGCTGCTGCTGGCCATGGCCATTTTTGTCATCTACGTGGTGCTCGGCGTGCTCTATGAAAGCTACATTCACCCGATCACGATCCTTTCCGGCCTGCCGGCCGCCGGTTTCGGCGCCCTGATCACGCTGATCATCTTCAAATGCGACCTGAATATCTACGGCTTTGTCGGGATTATCATGCTGATCGGCATCGTCAAAAAGAACGCCATCATGATGATCGACTTTGCTCTGGAAGCTGAACGGGAGAGCGGCAAGCTGCCGCTGGATGCGATTTTTGAGGGGGCGATAGTCCGTTTCCGGCCGATCATGATGACCACCATGGCGGCTCTGATGGGCACGCTGCCGATCGCCCTGGGGCTGGGGGCCGGCGGCGAATCGCGGCAGCCGCTCGGCCTCGCCGTTGTGGGCGGGCTGCTGACGTCGCAGCTGCTGACCCTCTACATCACCCCGGTGGTGTACTACTATATGGATCGGCTGCTGGCCAAGGTGCGACCACGGAAGGCGCGGGCTGCTGGGTGAAGGGATGAGGGATGAGGGATGAGGGATGAGGGAT
>CAIOXL010000053.1 GCA_903862245.1 uncultured Geobacteraceae bacterium
CAGAGTCAAAATCCGAGATAAAAATCCAAATGGTAGCAGAGCAGACGCGGTTTAGTTCAACAACAGTTTATGCGGTGGTTCCGCTGACGCTACACACCGCATAAACTCTTAATTCGTTTCCATCAACTACATTTTGGCCATGATCAACCATGTCAGGGCATGGGGGCGGAGTATGTATATTCAGCATAAACTCCATAATCACCGGTAAAATCAAAGGTGAGTTGACCGCCCCGGCTGCGGTGATGGTGATAGATCCATTATAGGATGCTGGTGGAAGAGTTGTGGCATCAACGGAGACCGTTACGGTGCCATTACCCTGACCACTGGCAGGCGTCACGTGAAGCCAGGGAGAACTGCTGCTGACGCTCCAGTTCAATGCGTCATTCCCCACGGGTGAAATTATCAGGCTCTGGCTGGGGGGATTTGGGCTGTTCGGGTGCGCTGTAAATGTCAATGCTGACGGAGATGTGCCGATGAATATTTCGTTTGTGCTGACGGCATGCACGGCACGGTAGGCATCGGCAATACCGGCACCGCATTTGAACGTGGTGCAGTCACCACCTTTTGAGCCGGTTGCTGTTGGAAAGGGGCGCGCCGTACCCTGTAGAATCGTCACAACCTGGGCCGGAGTGAGCGAGGGGTTTGCCGACAACATGAGTGACACGATACCGACGACATGCGGTGTTGCCATACTGGTGCCGTTGTAATAAGCATACGTGTCGCCGCCGGGGCTGGCAATTGGGGTTGTTTTGCCGCTGTTTAACGTTGACAAAATACTGTTAGGATATTCTCCACCCGGTGCGGCGATCTTTACGCTCTGGCCATAGTTGGTGTAGTTGGTAGCACCGCCGGCCCGGTTGAGCGCCGCGACCGAAATCACGCCGCTGCAACTGGCCGGGGTGAAACCGGCAGCATCCATGGTGCTGTTGCCAGCCGCAACCACGACGGTGGTTCCGGCAGCAATAGCGTCGTTGATGGCACTCTGGGAGGCGGCGTCGCATGCGCCGCCCCCTCCCAGACTCATGTTAATCACTTTTGCGGGATTGGGATTAGCAGGAACGCCTGCCACGGCCAAACCTGCTGCCCAGCGGATGCCGTCGATGATGTCCGACATGGAGCCGCCGCCATGACCGAGAACACGCACCGGCAGGATCTTGGACTGCCAGTTAATGCCGGTAACCCCCATGCCGTTATTGGAGGTGGCGGCGATGGTCCCGGCCACATGGGTGCCGTGCCATGAACTGGAACCACTACCTTCCCAATCCCCAAGGTCGCTGGCATCGGCGCTCCGGCCGACACCATTACCGGCCACGGTTGGATCGCTGATGAAGTTGTAGCCGGGCAGGATGCGCCCCTGAAGGTCGGCATGGTCAACGATGCCGGTGTCGATTACCGCCACCACGACGCTGCTCGACCCGGTGGTGATATCCCAGGCACCAGGGAGATTGATGCCGGCGATTTCACCATCTGCCGTGGGTGATTTGTAATGCCACTGATCAGGATAGCGTGTGTCATTGGGGGTCATGGCCACGCGCATGATCCGGTCCGGCACGGCGTATTCAACCGTTGGGTCTGTGCTCAGCTTGTCGGCGATGGCCTTGGCCTCGGCATGGGACATCTTTTTTGGCAGCTTGAATACGTGACTGTTGCCGGACATGGGGCGGTGATGGGCTAGGGCAACCCCCCCCCTGCTGCTCAGGGTCTGGACGTTGGCGCTGCTGATGCTTGCAACCCCGGCCAGGGCCCTGTCCCGGTATTTAACGATCAGGTGTTCCGTCTGGTCCTCATCGCTGGGCGATGCGCCGGTGACGGATATGGGGGGGGTGCCGTTCTGAGTGGTAATGCCCAACCTGCTGTTTGTAGCCGCCCCCGCCTCAGCCTGGGGTGTTACGACTGCGCCGACCGGCAGAGCAAAGCCGAGCGACAGGAGTACGCCGATAACCAACAAACCACAGTAACCTATGGTGCCGCTTTTGGAAGACTTTGTTTTCATTGATACTCCTCCGTTGCAATGCATATGTTTAAACTGTTTTTTTAAAATTTGCCCAGTAAAATAATAAATATTTATATAAATATCCACTCACAAAAGCCCTCACATTACTCACATTGCTCACATTACTCACGGCGATATTGCAGATCGAAATAACTGGTGAATGGGTAAGCGGGGTGACGTTGCGTTTCTGCTCATGGGTACGTGTGGTGAATGGAGTAGAATCATATCAGGAGAAGTCGCATGGCATGGGCATCGGGCAGCCGCCACCTTTTTTTCGGTGCCACGCTTGAATATGGTTGACGATTTGTTATTATGCTCTATTATTTGATGGAAATACGCCGTATGGCGGCGCAATTACGTATTTTATAATGATATAAAGGAGAGATAACGATGGCGTTGCGAGTTGCGATTAACGGGTTTGGCAGGATTGGGCGGATGGTGCTGAGAGCGGCCAGTACGGACGATAGTATTGATTTTGTGGCAATTAACGATTTGACCGATGCAGCCACATTGGCACATCTTTTCAAGTATGATTCCGTGCATGGTACTTTTCCCGGTACGGTGGTGGCAGGGGACAGCCAACTGGTAATCAATGGCAAGGTCATAAAGATTTATGCCATGAGAAATCCGGCGGAGCTTCCGTGGGGAGCAGACAACATTGATGTTGTTGTTGAATCGACCGGTATTTTTACCGCCAAGGAAAAAGCGGCGATGCACATTCAGGCGGGGGCGAAGCGGGTTGTTATTTCGGCACCGGCTACGAATGAGGATATTACCATCGTCATGGGGGTTAATGACCATCTGTATGATCCCGCACAGCATTTCGTCATTTCCAACGCGTCCTGTACGACAAACTGTCTTGCTCCTGTGGCGAAGGTTCTGCTTGAAACCTTCGGTATCGAAAAAGGGTTGGTGACGACGGTTCATTCCTATACCAATGACCAGAATATTCTGGACCTGCCCCACAAAGACCTGCGCCGCGCGCGGGCTGCTGCCATGTCCATGATCCCGACAACTACCGGTGCCGCCAAGGCGGTTGCACTTGTGCTGCCTGAGCTGAAGGGGAAACTTGACGGTATGGCTATCCGTGTGCCGACTCCGAACGTCTCGGTTGTTGACCTGGTGGTTACGTTGTCGAAAAAGACTGATGCCGCTGCGGTGAACGCTGCGCTTAAAACCGCCTCCAGCGGGGCTCTTAAAGGAATTCTTGGCTTTGAGGAGGCACCGCTGGTTTCCGTCGATTTTAACGGTAATCCGCTGTCGTCAATTGTTGATGCGTCGTGTACGAAAGTAATCGGCGAGACGATGGTGAAGGTTCTTTCCTGGTATGATAATGAGTGCGGTTTTTCTAACCGGGTTGTTGACCTGCTGCGTCTGATTGCTGCCAAGAAATAAATGTTGTTCTGCTAAGTCAGGGAGAGGGGGAATGTTCCCCTTCTCCTTTTTGTTGCTCATAAATATCTATCAAACAGGGGGTGGAGCGTGGCAATCCGGTATATCGATGAAATCAAGGACCTGAAGGGAAAGAGGGTTTTTATTCGCGTTGATTTTAATATTCCCCAGGATGAGAACGGGGCTATTACGGAGGATACCCGTATCGTCGGGGCGGTGCCGACCATTAAGTATGCGCTGGAACAGGGCGCCAGAGTGGTGCTCGCTTCCCATCTCGGCCGCCCCAAGGGGGAGAAAAAAGCGAAATACAGCATGGCACCCGCTTCGATGCGCCTTTCTGAACTGCTTGGCGTACCGGTGATCCAGGCGCCTGACTGTTTCGGGCCGGAGGTTGATGCGCTGGTGCAGGCTCTGCAGCCGGGTGAGGCGTTGATGCTGGAGAATGTCCGCTTTTATCCGGGTGAGGAAAAGAACGATGCCGCTTTTGCCGGGCAGCTCGCCAATGGTTGTGAGATATACGTCAATGATGCCTTTGCCGTGTCACATCGCGCCCACGCTTCGGTTGAGGCCATCACCAAGCATATACCTGTTATTGCGGCCGGCTTCCTGATGAGAAACGAAATGACGTTCTTTGACAAGGCTATGATGAATCCGGTCAGGCCGCTGGTTGCCATTCTTGGCGGCGCCAAGGTGTCTGGCAAGCTGGAGGTGCTTGAAACACTGATCAACAAGGTTGACAAGGTTGTTATCGGCGGGGGGATGGCGTTTACCTTTCTGAAGGCCATGGGGTATGACGTGGGCAAGTCGCTGGTGGAGGATGATCTGATAGCGACGGCGCAAACGATCATGGATACGGCCCGTGCCAAAGGGGTCAAGTTCTACCTGCCGGTGGATTGTGTTGTTGCCGAGGCGTTTGATGCTAAAGCCACCAATTTTGTTACTACGGCACAGGAAATTCCGGCAGGCTGGATGGCTCTTGATGTGGGGCCGGCGACGGCAACGTTGTTTGCTGAAAGTCTGCGTGACGCTAAAACTGTTATCTGGAACGGGCCGATGGGAGTATTTGAGATGGATGCGTTCTGCCGGGGTACGTATGCCGTGGCGGAAGCGGTTGCCAACTGTTTTGCTACAACCATTATCGGCGGCGGGGATACTGATTCTGCCGTACGCAAGGCCGGAGTGGAAAACCGGGTCAGTTATATTTCAACCGGTGGCGGAGCCTTTTTGGAATTGCTGGAAGGGAAAACCCTGCCCGGCGTCAAAGCGCTTGAAATTACCAGTAAATAAAAAGGGGAATACGATGCGAATACCGGTTATTGCTGGAAACTGGAAGCTCTTTAAGACGATTGGTGAAGCTGTCGCCATGGTACGCGAGCTTAAACCGCTGGTGGAAAACTGCCAGGGTGTGGAAATTGTTGTGGCACCGGTCTTTACCGCATTAAGCCGGGTGTCGGACGTAATTGCCTGCTCGAATGTTAAATTGGCCGCCCAGGACTGTTATTGGGAAGAAGAGGGCGCTTTTACGGGAGAAGTTGCTCCGAGACTGTTAAAAGATGCCGGGTGCGGGTACGTTATAATCGGCCATTCAGAACGGCGTCAGTACTTCGGGGAAACGGATCTGACCGTAAACAGGAAAACTAAAGCCGCCATCGCCGCAGGGCTGCAGGCCATCGTATGTGTCGGGGAGTCGCTGGCCGAGCGGGAATCGGATCAGACGTTTTCCGTTATTGAAGCGCAAATTACCGGTAGTCTGGCCGGTTTAACGGTGGAAGACTTTGGCCGGATCATTATTGCCTATGAACCGGTGTGGGCGATCGGTACCGGTAAAACAGCCAGTGATGCCCAGGCGCAAGAGGTGCATGCCTTTATCCGTCAGCTGATTGAAAAGCTGGCTGATCAGTCAGTTGCCGATGCCGTTCGCATCCTCTACGGCGGCAGTGTAAAACCGGAAAATGTCAACGGTTTGATGAGCCAGCCTGATATCGACGGCGCTCTTGTCGGCGGTGCAAGCCTCAAGGCAGAGTCATTTGCAGCCATTGCCGCTTTCAGCGCGTGATGAGGCTTGTCTGCCTGCGCGGTGCAGTTATACCTTTACAGCGGATAAATGGCTGTGCTATAAACTCACCCTTTAAATCGTTCTAGGGGATCTTGTATGACAATCGCGTTAACAATTTTGCATGTACTCGTTAGTTTGTTCTTAATTGCTGTGGTATTGCTGCAGTCGGGAAAAGGCGCTGAAATGGGCGCGTCATTCGGCAGCAGCGGCAGCCAGTCAGTTTTTGGAGCCGGTGGCGGAACTTCTTTTCTCAGTAAGTTGACTACCAGCGCCGCAGTTATATTCATGTTGACGTCGTTATCCCTGGCCTATATTTCCGGACAGCCGTCATCTTCATCCATGATGTCTGGTAAAGGGAAATCGGCACCGGTTCAGGCACCTGCAGCAGTGCCGGCAGCACCGAAGAGTGATGCTGCCCCGGCGGCACCTGCGCCAGCGCCTCAAACAGCTCCTGCTGCGCCTGCACAGCAGAAATAAATTGATTGTCTGAATATTGTATGATAGAAGAAACGTCCCAAATGCCGAAGTGGTGGAACTGGTAGACACACCATCTTGAGGGGGTGGCGGGCAACAGCCCATGCGAGTTCGAGTCTCGCCTTCGGCACCATTAGTAAGTCCAACATAGTCCAGTAAAGTACAAAAGCCCTTGAGAAATCAAGGGTTTTTTCTTTTTTGTTGTCCGATATAGTTTGATCTGGTAGCATGAAATCCGGTGGTGTTGGGGGCGGTTATGGGGGCTTTCCCCTAAACACAAAAACCGGAGGCCCCCAAAACGGAGGAAAGCCATGCCAAAGAAGGTTGTGCCGCTTACTGACATTCAGGTTAAACACGCGAAAACAGCCCCCAAAGAAGTGAAGCTGTTTGATGGTGGGGGCCTTTTCCTTCTGGTGACTCCTACCGGCGGAAAACTCTGGAATTTCAAGTACCGCTTTGATGCTAAAGAGAAGAAGCTTTCTTTAGGCGCTTATAGAACAATTAAAGAGTGAACTACAGTTACGAACTATAGAGCATCAAGTCAGATTTTCTCGTTTGCACGAGAAACAAGCCACTGTCATTGCGGAATTGAATGCACACCTTGTTGAAGCATTGTGGGAGGCAGAAAGCTTCCTGTCTCCAATGGAGTGGGCAGGGGAACCAAGCAAGAAAGAAAAGTATCAGGCTTCAATGATCAAGCTTGTTGACCTGTATCGTTTTTTTGATAAACATCGGATTTATTTGCCGGAACATATTTGTGGGACATTGGAGCAGCTCATCACTGATGTCCGAAGCCATGTAACCAAGTTTGGGGTTTACCTCACTTGGGATGATTCATCGCTCCGAGATCATACTCGCACGGAAAAACAAGATGCGTGGCTCGGTGGATGGGACGCCATAAAAAATCAAATTCCGAGTGTTAGAAAAAATCTTGAGGGCGAGTTTCGCACGATGCTTGGGCAACAAATAGTGACCGATAAGCAGACAAACTGGAGTCAGTAAGGTTCAAGTTACTATCATTCCTTTGGCCAAACTAGGGGGACTTATGGCAATGACAGTTGAAATAAATGGCAACAAGCTCCGCATCGAAATAGACCTGGAGAAACCGACGCTGAGACGGTAAACGTGCAATGGCCCCAGAATGTGGGGCCATTGGATCGCTCCTCGCCTCGCGTAGTTACATTTTGCCCGACCAGGGCATTGCCCCAGTGGCAGCAAGTTTTCTCCAGTAGCAATCAACCTGTCGAATTAAACGATACTACCATAAGATTTATTATAATCAATCGGTTTATGTTAGATTTATATAATTGAACTCAAAAACGGTTTGGGTTAGTTCGACAGCATGCTGCCCCGCAGGCGCTGAGGAACGCGCTGCCACCCCCCCCTGTCCTCTAAATCTTATCTTACTGGTTCGTGTTCCGGTGGCAGGATATTTATTGTCCCCTGCCTCCCAGTTGGCCGTCACCCTGGCAGTCCATGGCTGTGAGGCTGTGGGCTTCGCCGGGGATCAGGGGCCGGTCGGCTGTGCTGCACCCTGCACTGTACCATGACGCTGTAATATATTTTTGACGGCGGTTGCTGTCCAGGTACCTTGACCAGTTGCAGTAAGGATGCCGTCGCTATTTAGCCGCCTGGCTGTGGCATGGAGGGTTAAGCCATTGCCCGTCATAAGTTCCAAGATCATTGGCTTAACCTTGCCGGCGAAGAGATCCGCTTTCATTGTCCGGGCTGTACGACCTGATGCAGCAGCAGCTACGCTTAAGTTCTTAGGCTTGCCGAGGATTGCACCCCTGACTTTCTTTGCCTGGGGCGGCAGGGCTGATGTTTGGTAGGGGGTAGCAAACAACCCGGAGGTTACACCAGAGGTTACACGAAGAGATAAACAAAACAGGCGCCTACAGTTTATCGCTGTAAGTGCCTGTTTTTTTTGGTACGCCCGACAGGATTCGAACCTGTGACCTACGGCTTAGAAGGCCGTTGCTCTATCCAGCTGAGCTACGAGCGCATATCATGCGTTGACTGCGGAGGGACTATATCGTTCGAAGGTGGCAATGTCAAGGTTTGTGGCTGTTTATGGGCTCTAAACGGGCCAATGTACAGCTCAGGGAGGGGTGTCAGATCAGCAGTAGTGGTACGCCCGGACCGATTCGAACGGCCGACACCCAGGTTCGAAGCCTGGTGCTCTATCCAGCTGAGCTACGGGCGCATACAAGCCAGCAAAAAAACAATTGAAACAAACGGCACAATCAAGCGAGGGGCAAAGTAGCACAATGTTGCGGAAAACAGAATCAAATTTATCACGGCATATCCGTATATTTCCTGCGTAGTTCGATTGACAGCTGAGTTGCTGGACAGGAAAAAAATGTACAAGCATGGGTCTGTTATGGTAATACTCGTCCCCCTCCTGTTAAGAAATTACTTCGCAGGGTGTTACATCGGCAGTTGGTGAGGAGTTGTTCTGGATGAAACTGCACAAGTATTCAATTTCAAATTCTCTTACCTCGTTTAATGGCCAGACAGTCGCTATAAATCCTGATACGCCGGTAAAAGTGCCGGGTAAAGTTCATCATCTTCCACCGACCATCTGGAAGAAAATGATTGGTGAGGCGCAGAGTCCTCTTGACAAGGCCATCGAGCGGACCCGTGACTTCTTTTTTCGTGAGCAGCTTCCTGACGGCTACTGGTGGGCGGAACTGGAGTCTAATGCAACGATAACGGCTGAATATATTATGTTGTTCCATTTTCTTGGCATGGTTGACAAACTGCGCGAACAGAAAATGGCCAACTATATTCTGAGCAAACAGACAGAGGAAGGTGCCTGGTCGGTCTGGTTTGGTGGCCCTGGAGACCTTTCCACGACAGTTGAAGCGTATTTTGCCCTGAAGCTGGCAGGTTTTTCTGCCGATGACCCGGCAATGTGCAAGGCGCGCGACTTCATTCTTGCCAAGGGCGGTATTCTCAAAACACGGGTCTTTACCAAAGTGTTTCTGGCGTTGTTTGGAGAATTCTCCTGGTTGGGTGTGCCGTCGATGCCGATTGAGCTTATGATGCTGCCTGACTGGGCCTATTTTAATATTTACGAATTCTCCAGCTGGTCGCGTGCGACGATCATTCCGTTGTCTGTTGTCATGTCTGAGCATCCGGTAAGAAAACTCCCGCCACGTGCCCGAGTGCAGGAACTGTATATCCGTCCGCCTCGAGCCCGTGATTATTCGTTTTCCCGCCATGACGGTATTTTAAGCTGGAAGAACTTTTTTATCGGGGTCGATCATCTCATCAAGGTGTATGAACTGTCCCCCGTCCGTCCCCTCAGAAAGCGGTCGGTTGACCTTGCGGAACAGTGGATACTGGACCACCAGGAGCCGAGCGGTGACTGGGGTGGCATCCAGCCGGCCATGCTTAACTCGATTCTGGCGCTGCACTGCCTTGGCTATGCAAATGACCACCCGGCGGTTGCAAACGGGCTGGAAGCGTTGGCAAATTTCTGTATTGAGGATGATGACAGTCTGGTACTGCAGTCGTGTGTTTCCCCCGTATGGGACACGGCGCTGGTTCTGGTTGCGATGCAGGAGGCGGGGGTTCCGACCGATCATCCGGCTCTGGTTAAATCGGCCCAGTGGCTGATGGACCGGGAGGTTCGCACTAAAGGAGACTGGCAGGTCAAGTCGCCTGATCTTCAGCCGGGCGGCTGGGCGTTTGAGTTTTTGAATGACCAGTACCCCGATGTGGATGATTCTGGATTCGTTATGCTGGCGCTGAAAGACGTCAAGGTGCGTGACAAAAAGCAGAAAGAACAGTCCATCAAACGGGGTATCACCTGGTGTCTCGGGATGCAGAGCGCCAACGGCGGTTGGGGGGCGTTTGATAAAGACAATACCAAATACCTTCTGAACAAGATTCCTTTTGCTGATCTTGAGGCGCTGATCGATCCTCCCACGGCCGATCTTACCGGCAGAATGCTTGAACTCCTTGGATCGTTCAACTACCCGAAAAGCAACCCGGCAATTGTCAGGGCGCTGGATTTTCTCAAAGCTGAACAGGAACCGGAAGGTCCCTGGTGGGGGAGATGGGGAGTAAACTATATTTATGGCACCTGGTCCGTGCTCAGCGGTCTTGAGGCTGTCAATGAAGATATGACCCAGCCGTACATAAGAAAGGCTGTCAATTGGATCAAGTCCAAGCAGAATCTTGATGGCGGGTGGGGAGAAGTGTGTGAATCCTACGATGACCGTACCCTGATGGGCTGCGGCCCCAGTACCCCGTCCCAGACCGGCTGGGCTCTTCTCTCTCTGCTTGCCACGGGAGAATTGCAGTCAAAATCCGTACAGCGCGGTATCGAATATCTTGTTGCAACCCAGAAGGCGGACGGCTCCTGGGATGAAGAGCTGTTTACCGGCACGGGGTTTCCGAAATTTTTCATGATAAAGTATCATATTTATCGTAACTGCTTTCCTTTGACCGCTCTTGGCAGATATCGTCGTTTACTGCTGGAGAGTGTGAAAAAACAGAACTAATGATGTGGACCAGCAGCACTAACTATCCCCGTGTTACCGATGAAAGCCGGTCCGGGCTGACCATGCCGGTACCCGTATTTTTTCTATGAAAACCTTTGTTACCGGTGCCACCGGTTTTATCGGTGCCAGTATTGTGCGCGAGCTCCTCAGGGAGGGGCGGGACGTGCGGGTTCTGGTGCGGTCGACTTCGAATCTCTCCAATCTGAAAGGTCTTGATCTGGAGATCCGGGAGGGGGACCTTCTTGATCGTGATGGCTTGCGTGCCGCTCTTGAAGGGTGTGATGTCCTGTACCATGCGGCGGCGGATTATCGGCTTTGGACGCGTAACCCTGAAGAGATGTACCGCTCCAATGTGGGGGGGACGGCGGCAATTCTGGAAGCCGCGCTGGAAGTGGGTGTCTCAAAGGTCGTGTATACCAGCAGTGTCGGCACCCTGGGTAATCCGGGCGACGGGACGGCGGGGACTGAGGAAACGGCAGTGTCCCTGGCCGACATGGTCGGACCGTACAAAAAAAGTAAATTTCTTGCGGAGCGGGAAGCGGAACGTTTTTTCGCCCTTGGTCTACCGGTGGTGATCGTCAATCCATCCACCCCCGTGGGGCCGTGGGATATAAAGCCGACCCCCACCGGAAAAATAATTGTCGATTTTCTGAAACGGCGGATGCCGGCTTATCTGGACACAGGACTTAATCTGATTGCCGTGGAGGAATGTGCCCGCGGCCATCTTCTGGCAGAGAAGAAGGGGATGCCCGGCAGGAAATACATACTTGGCAACAGCAACCTTTCCCTGCGTGAGATTTTTGTGATGCTTCAGGAGATAACCGGAATTCCGGCGCCGAAAATCCGCTTGCCTTATGCCCCGGTGCTTGCAGCCGCCTGGCTCAATGAGGGGCTCTCCCGTCTTACTGGACGCGAACCGCTGATCCCTCTGGCCGGGGTACGGATGGCGGCTCATCATATGTATTTTGACTCGGGGAGGGCGGTGCGTGAACTCGGCTTGCCGCAGACACCCGTAAAAGAGGCTCTGGAACGGGCGGTATTGTGGTTCCGCTCCAATGGCTACGCGTAATAAACATACATGAGGTTTTAGATATATGCTGCTTGAAACGATAAATTCACCGTCAGATCTGAAAAAACTGAAGCCGGAACAGCTCCCGGACCTGGCTGTCGAGGTCCGCAAATTTCTGCTCGAAACGGTTTCTGCCACAGGCGGTCATCTCGGCTCCAACCTAGGGACGGTTGAGCTCTCTATTGCCCTTCATTACTGTTTTGACTCCCCCAATGACAAAATAATCTGGGATGTGGGTCATCAGGCCTATACGCATAAAATTCTCACCGGGCGGCGCGACCGTTTTCACACCCAGCGCCAGTACAAGGGGATTTCCGGGTTTCCGAAACGCTCGGAGTCAGAGCATGATGCCTTTGGCGTGGGGCACTCATCCACGTCAATATCGGCTGGTCTCGGCATGGCTGCGGCAGCAAGCCTTGACGGAAAACGGAGCCACTCGATTGCGGTGATCGGCGATGGCTCCCTTACCGGCGGTATGGCGTTCGAGGCGCTTAATCAGGCAGGGCATCTGAAAAAGAACCTGATTGTTATCCTCAACGACAATGAAATGTCCATTTCGAAGAACGTCGGTGCGTTCTCCGCATTTATCTCCCGCAAGATGACCGGCCGTTATTACCGTGATCTGAAAAAAGAGATGCAGAGTTTACTGAAGCATATTCCGGCTTTTGGCACTGATATCCTGCATTTTGCGCGGCGGGCGGAGAATTCTCTGAAGGGCTTTCTTACACCCGGCTCCCTGTTTGAAGCGCTCGGCTTTGACTACCTTGGTCCTCTGGATGGCCACAACCTCCCGCAGTTGGTTGAAATTTTCAATAACATCAACGAACTGGACGGACCGCTGCTGGTGCATGTCATGACGACAAAGGGGAAGGGATACAAGCCTGCCGAAGAAACCCCCGCCAAGTACCATGGTGTGGGAGCATTTGATGTTACAACCGGTAAAGGGGCTGCCAAACCTGCTGAAAAATCCTACACGGACCTGTTCGGCGAAACGATCGTCCAGTTGGCGGAGGAAGACCCGAAAATAGTCGCTATTACCGCCGCCATGCCGGACGGCACGGGACTTAATCAGTTTTCACAGCGCTTTCCGGACCGGTTTTTTGATGTCGGCATAGCGGAACAGCATGCCATGGTCTTTGCGGCGGGCCTTGCAGCCGATGGCTTCAAGCCGGTGACGGCAATCTATTCAACGTTTGTCCAGCGTGCCTATGATCAGGTTTTCCATGATATCTGCCTGCAGAAACTGCCGGTGACTATCGCCATGGATCGTGCCGGGCTGGTGGGGGATGACGGCCCGACCCATCATGGAGTCTTTGATTTATCCTTCCTGCGGCATCTTCCCGGGATCACCGTCATGGCTCCCAAGGACGAGAATGAATTGCGTCACCTGCTGAAAACCGCCATCTACTCCGGTCTCCCCATGGCGCTTCGTTATCCTCGGGGTGCCGGGTACGGTGTCCCGCTTGATCGGGACCTGAAATGTCTGGAGATCGGCAAGGGGGAGCTGCTGCTTGACGGCGCTGACCTGACACTTGTGGCGATCGGGGCGACGGTGTATCCGGCGCTGCAGGCGGCCGAGATCCTTCGACTGCAGGGGATTGCCGCCGGGGTTGTCAATGCCCGCTTTGTCAAACCGCTGGATGCAGAACTTATTCTGTCCGTCGCCCGTCAGACCGGGAGAATTATCACCATAGAGGAAAACGCCCTGCAGGGCGGCTTCGGCAGTGCCGTTCTGGAGCTGCTGTACGATAACAACCTGCAGGATGTGCAGGTCCGCCGCCTCGGTATTCCCGACCGCTATATCGAACAGGGGAGTCAGACACAGCTGCGCAAGGATGTGGGAATTGATGCGGAGGGCATCGCCTCCGCCGCTCTGGAATTCATGAAGTGAGGATGCCATGACGTTAGAGGAAGCACGCAAAAAAATCATATTTGCCCTTGATGTCCACGGTCTGGACGATATTGATCGGTGGGCCGGAGTGCTGGCCGGCAAGGTTGGCATGTTCAAGGTCGGCAAGGAACTGTTCACCTCCTGCGGACCGGCGGCGGTCAAGGCTGTGCAGCGCCATGGCGGCCAGGTTTTTCTTGACCTCAAATATCACGACATACCGAATACGGTCGCCAGCGCAATGTTTGTGGCTGCCCGCCTTGGTGTCCAATTGGTCAACCTGCACGCACTGGGCGGCGCCGAAATGATGGAAAGAGCCGTGGCTGCGGTGCATGGCGGATTCAGCGAAGCGGAGCGCCCCCGGCTTCTGGCGGTAACCATTCTGACCTCATCCACAGCGCATACACTGCAGCAGGTAGGCATTGAATATTCGGTTCAGGATATGGTAGTGCGTCTGGCACGGCTGGCCAAAGAATCGGGTATGGACGGGGTGGTTGCCTCTCCGTTGGAGATCGGCCTGATCAGGGAGGCGTGCGGTCCCGATTTCCTGGTTGTTACTCCCGGAGTGCGCCCCTCTTTTGCTGCTCTGGATGACCAGAAGCGGGTCATGACCCCGTGTGAGGCGGTGACCTCCGGAGCCGACTTTCTGGTTATCGGTCGCCCAATTGCCAAAGCGGCAGACCCCGTTCTGGCTGCAGAAGCTATTGCGGCAGAAATAGCGGAAGGTACGCCGTGAAAGGTGAACTTATTTTCGGGGTGAATCCGGTAAAAGAATCGCTGCAGGGAACGCGCGGAGCCTATAATCTGTACGTTCAAATCAGTGCTACAGACCACCGGGTTGACAAAATTATCAGGCTGGCTGAGGAACGGGGTGTTGCGGTGCATCGCCGGGACAAGGGGGACCTTACCAGGATGTGCGCATCTTCGCACCACCAGGGTATTGCCCTTGAAGTTGAACCGTTCCGCTATGCCGACTTCGACGATCTGCTTGCATCTATCAGCCAGTCCGGTTCGACCGGATTCCTTCTCGTCCTTGACGCCATTCAAGATCCTCATAATCTGGGTGCCCTGATCCGCTCGGCCGCCTGCGCCGGGGTTGACGGTGTCATCATTCCCAAAGACCGGGCCTGCGGCATTACGGCGGCAGCCGAAAAAACGTCCGCCGGTGCGGTGGAAACGGTGCCGGTCGCCATGGTGACAAATATTGCACAATCACTTGAAGCGCTGAAAAAGCTGGGGTACTGGGTCTATGGACTTGATGGTGCCGCCAGGCAGTCGGTTTATGGAACGGATTTTTCAGGAAACGTTGTGCTTGTGGTTGGCGGTGAAGGGGAGGGGATACGGCCGTTGGTGCGCAAACAGTGTGATGTGGTTATGTCAATCCCGCAGTTCGGGGGGGTCAGTTCGCTGAATGCTTCGGTTGCCGGCGGCATCGCTCTGTTTGAGGTCGCCAGGAAGGTGCGCGGCTAGGACGTGCCCCATTTCTCAGCCATGAGCCGGAAATATTCCTCCCGGCACCAGTTTTCGATATCAACCAGTCCCTGAAATGCTGTGCGGAAGTCGGTCATGCCGATACTGAAGATTCCGTGCCCGTAGACAATAGCTGAACCGGTCCTGCCGATGACCGGCGGGACGCTTTTGGCGATACCGCCCGCACCAATCTCCCCGGCAACGACCGGAGTGCCCCCCAGAATTCGTACCTTGACGCAATCCTTCCAGCAGTCTGTAACAGTACAGCTCTCTTTTTCCCCGCACATCATGCTCATGACCACCGCAAAACGGGGGTGGCCGTGCAGAATGGCGCGGCAGCCGGTGGTCTCAAAAATGGAGCGGTGCGCCCCCAGTTCGCTGGAGGCGGTTATGCCGACAGTAGAGCTGTTGCCAAAGGGAACCGGATCAATACAACCGGGGAGTTCGTCCAGGCTGGACGCGGTTTGGGAGATATATATCAGGTCACCGTTTGAATAGGAAATGTTGCCGAAAAATGAATCAACCAGACGGCGCTGTACGGTGTAGCGGCCGACCCGGGCAATCTCATCCAGAATAACCTGTTTGTCGGCAAACGGTCCTTCCCTGAATTCAAGGCCGTTGGCTGACAGCGGCAGCAGGTCGCGGCGGAAAAGCTCAAACATTTCCTGTTCACCCGGCAGCATGAAACCGGTTTCAAGCAGATCCTCAAGATATTTTATGTAGGTTGAATGGAACACCGATGACCAGTTGATATATGCCTGCTCGACGGTCAGTGCGCCCGCTGCGATGATCCCGATCCCTTCCACGACGATCCCCTTGCGGTTTCCGAGCAGTGCGGCAATAGTTTCTGTCAGGTCCCTGTCTATCTCAGCTTTGCGCACAATCGGAATGTCATGCAGGAAGGTGCGGGTTTCGGTGTCACGCGGCACAATCTCATGTTCGCGGCCGACCGTTCTCCTGATGAGAAAATCAGCGAAGGGCAGTGACGGCAGGGCAGCAGTCAGTGCGAGGCAATTAAGGCGGGACAGCACCGCTTCAGCAAGCGCGGCCAGGGTCCGGTTGCCTGCTGAAATCATGGTGTCATCCTGGGCGGCAAAAGCGATGTGCCCGGCCGTGGCTGATCCGTCTGTAACCAGTTTTGCACTGTATGTCGCAATCTGATCGTGCATCAGGGAATTGAACCGGGGATATTGGTGAACAGTATCGATCCGTCGGAAAGCACGGCACTCCTGAAACGTTGTGCACGCCCTCCTCCAGTGGCTTGCGCCGTTTTCTGCAGCGTTACGCCGCTATCGGGCAGAAACGCCGGGGTGATGTTTGTTCCTGACTGCCAGGCTTCGAAGTGAAGGTGCGGCCCGGTTGATCTTCCGGTTGAACCGGAAAGAGCCAGGGTGCTTTCTGCGGTAACCGTCTGGCCCTCGGCTACCAGAATGCGGCTGTTGTGGGCGTAGAGGGTGATAATGCCGTTGTAATGCTCAACAATGACCGTGTTGCCGTAGCCGGAACGGGCACCGCTGTAAACAACAACACCGGGTGACACCGCTTTGACCGGCGTTCCGGCGGGAATCGCGATGTCAATGCCGTTATGCTGGCGCCAGACACCGTCGATGGGATCAATTCTCATGCCGACGAGCGAAGTTATCGTGCCGCCGACCGGCGGCAGATGAGGTTCAAAGCTGTTGCGATCAGCTTCAGAGGGGGTGAGAGAGGCGGTCACCGCTTTTTGGGCAACCTCATCAAGTGAAATGGAATGGATTTTTTGTTTATTGGGCAGTGAACTTTTTTTTACGGCGGCAGTCCGGCGATCTTTAATAACAAGGGCGGCGCGCTTGTCGCTCGGTGCGTCGGTAAATGTTTCAACACCGTCTATAGTGACAAAGCGATAGATATCTGCAGTTGCCAAGGAGCCGGACAGGCCGAGGAAAATGATTGCAGAGAGCATGATGAGAGCGTGCACCCTTCTTCGGATACCCCGGAACGCTTTAGCGGCGCGTAGCAATTCTGCTTGTTGTTCGATGCATTTTCTGATAGTTAAGTTCACTCCGTCTGTATAGCTCATTTTACGTAATAGTACAATTCAACATCTCCAGAGTGTGTGGAGTGATCAAACGTGTCGTTGGCGATTTGATCTGCCCGAATTATATACAGCCCTGCTTTCCGGATGACTGCTATTTGGGCAGATACCGGTGCTGAAGCCACCCTTCCGGGTGGAGTATGGCTCTAACTATTTAAATATCCGCTATAAAAATAAGGTGACTAATTGGCAAGAAGCTTGCTTTTAAGGCATCCAGAATAGATAGTCGTACAGTCAGAAAGCCTGTTTCCTTGCTTCATAAAATCTCTACGTAACGGGAGGGTAATGTCGTGAAAAAAGTCGAAGCGGTCATAAAGCCGTTCAAGCTGGACGAAGTCAAGGAAGCGCTGAATGAAATCGGCATTCAGGGTATTACAATAAGTGAAGTAAAAGGTTTCGGGCGACAGAAAGGTCATACGGAACTGTACAGGGGAGCCGAATATGTTGTGGATTTTATCCCCAAAATCAAAATAGAGATTATTGTTTCCGATTCAATCCTGCCGCAGGTTGTTGAAGCGATTGAAAAATCTGCCAAAACCGGGCGTATCGGCGATGGCAAAATCTTTGTAACCAACGTTGAAGAAGTTATACGTATCAGAACTGGCGAAACCGGAGAAGATGCACTGTAGCAAAAACAAATCCTGAAAGGAGTAACAGATGACCCCGAAACAAGTTGTTGAATTTGCCGAGAAAAATGGCGCGAAGATGGTTGATTACAAGTTTATGGATTTTGTAGGCACATGGCAGCACGTTTCAGTACCTATTACTGAATTCGGCGAAGAAACCTTTGAAGAAGGTCAGGGATTTGACGGTTCTTCAATCCGTGGATGGCAGCCTATTCACGCCTCTGATATGATTCTGCTTCCGGACCCCACCACTGCAAAAATGGACCCTTTTATCAAGGTTCCGACCATGTCGATCATTTGTGATATTTTCGATCCGATCACCAAGGAAGACTACACACGCGACCCGCGTAACATTGCGAAAAAAGCTGAAATGTACCTGAAATCAACCGGCATCGGTGATACCGCTTTCTTCGGTCCTGAAGCTGAATTCTTCATTTTTGACGATGTCCGCTTCTCCTCAACTGCCAACCAGTCATTCTTTGCTGTTGACTCATCGGAAGGCGCCTGGAATACCGGCCGTGAAGAGTTCCCCAACCTGGGCTACAAACCGCGCCACAAAGAAGGCTACTTCCCCTGTTCACCGGTTGATTCCCAGAACGACCTGCGTAACGAAATGGTTCAGGAACTCCAGAACGTCGGTATCCGTGTTGAGTGTCAGCACCATGAAGTTGCCACCGGCGGCCAGGCTGAAATCGACATGCGCTTCTCTTCGCTGGTTGATATGGCTGACCAGCTGCAGTGGTTCAAATACGTCATCAAAAACGTCGCCTACCGCAACGGCAAAACAGTTACTTTCATGCCGAAACCGCTTTACGGCGACAACGGTTCCGGTATGCACTGCCATCAGTCAATCTGGAAAGACGGGCAGAACCTGTTCGCCGGCGATAAATACGGCGGGCTTTCCCAGATGGCTCTCTGGTACATCGGCGGGATCATCAAGCATGCCAAGGCTCTCTGCGCCATCACCAACCCAACCACCAACTCGTACAAACGACTGGTGCCCGGTTTTGAAGCACCGGTTAACATGGCATACTCAAGCCGTAACCGCTCAGCGTCACTCCGTATTCCAATGATGTCCACCAACCCGAAAGCCAAACGCGTTGAGTACCGTACACCGGATCCGTCCTGCAACGGCTACCTGGCATTTGCTGCCATGCTCATGGCCGGCCTCGACGGTATTGAAAACAAAATTGATCCGGGTCAGCCGCTGGACAAGGATATCTACGGTCTTTCTCCGGAAGAGCTCAAGGATATCCCATCCGCACCGGGTACGCTTGAGGAAGCACTGAAATGCCTCAAGGATGACCACGACTTCCTCCTGAAAGGTGACGTCTTTACCCCTGACGTTATCGAAAAATGGATCGAGTACAAAACTGAAGCCGAAGTCAACCCGGTTCGCATGCGTCCGGTACCGCTGGAGTTTGAACTGTACTACGACATTTAATACACCGAAGGTGCACCATAACAACCATGAGAGGCGGGAGCGATCCCGCCTCTTTGCGTTTTTGAGTGTGCCACGCAATTGACTTTGCCGGTCTTCTCTGCTAGAAATGGCGCAGTTTTATTCAGTTTAAAAGGACACTTAAAATGGAAAGTTTCTTTCTCAAGCTTTCGGTGATGCTTGTACCCGGTATGCTGGCAATCGTCTGTCATGAAGTTTCCCACGGGTACGTCGCCTGGCGCTTTGGCGATCCGACCGCGCGGATGATGGGGCGACTGACGCTGAATCCGTTGAAGCACATCGATATTGTCGGCACGCTCATGATCTTCTTTATCGGCATTGGGTGGGCCAAACCGGTGCCGGTGGTGTTTGAAAACCTGCGTAACCCCAAACGGGATATGATCTGGGTTGCCGCTGCCGGCCCGATTACCAATATCATGCTGGCAACGGTCTCGGCACTGCTGCTCCGCGGTCTGGTGGCAATCGGCAACCCGGCCGCTTCCGGTTCTCCGCTTGCCATGCTGCTGGAACCGATCGTGCTGATGCTGGCCTTCTCGGTGTACATAAATCTTCTCCTGGCTATTTTTAATATGATACCGGTGCCGCCGCTGGATGGCGGGCGGGTACTGGTCGGACTGCTCCCCTACCGCCAGGCGGCCGCCTGGTCACGCATTGAACCCTACGGGATGATTATTATTATCGTGCTGGTGTTTTTTACCAATATGTTCACGTACATTATTTCCCCGTTTCTCAGGATAGGCGTTCAGCTGCTGGCAGGTCCGCAAAGCGACCTGGTGCTGGGTGTGACCCGGCTGATGATGCACTGAGCCCCCCCCGCACACTATCTTGCATTTCTCATCAACCACCATACGGCAGAGGAACTGAATGAACGATCCCAGAATCCGGCAGTTTGCAGAAATACTGGTCGATTACTCGACCAGGGTAAAAAAAGGGGATGTGGTACTGATCAATGCAGCAGGGCTGGAGGCACAGCCGCTGGTGAAGGAGTTGTACGCACTCTGCCTCCAGCGCGGTGCGAAATACGTCGAATACAGCTTTTCGGTGCCGGAGATCGACCGTTTCTTTTTCAACACTGCCACGAAACAACAGTTAGCGCACTTTCCGCAGCATAAACTGGATTTCTATAAAACCGTGACCGTGTATATCGGCATCTCTGCCGGTAATAATTCCATGGTCATGGCGAACGCCCGTCAGGATGCGGTGGTTGCGTATGCAAAGCTGGTCAGGCCCATTATAGATCAGCGGGTCAAGCACACCCGCTGGTGTGTGACCCGCTATCCGACCCACGCTTCGGCCCAGGAAGCCCGGATGAGTCTGGACGAGTACGAGGACTATCTGTTCTCGGCCTGCTGCATCGACTGGAAAGCCGAATCCAAAAAACAGGAAAAACTGAAAAAACTGATGGACCGGACCAAAGCGGTGCGGATTTCCGCCCCCGATACGGAGCTCTGTTTCAGTATCGACGGCCTGCCCGGCATCAAATGCGATGGACGTCTCAATATGCCGGACGGCGAGGTCTTTACCGCCCCGGTCCGAAACTCTGTTCAGGGGCATATCACCTATAACTGCCCGAGCATTTATCAGGGGAAGGAATATAACGGCGTCCGCTTTGAATTTGTTGACGGCAAAATTGTCACGGCCACTGCTGATGGGGGCATGAGCAAAGCTCTGAACAAAATTCTCGATGCCGATGAAGGTGCCCGCTATATCGGGGAATTTGCCATCGGGGTCAACCCGGGTATCCGTCAGCCGATGCGCAATATACTTTTCGATGAAAAAATCTTCGGTTCAATTCACTTCACCCCCGGCCAGGCCTACGACGAGTGCGACAACGGCAACCGGTCCTCGGTGCACTGGGATCTGGTGCGTATTCTGGCTGACGGCGAAATCCGCTTCGACGATGTTCTGATCCAGAAGCACGGTCGCTTTGTTCACAAAGAGCTACTTGAACTTAATCCAACGAAATGAGTGCTGAATATATGACACAGATTGCCGACATCGAGTTTGACCAGGATGACTTTGATTTTACTACCATAGACGAGGAGTTGGTGGTGGATGAGCGCTGTCAGCAGATTCTGAAGCACTTTTATCTGTTCCTTCAGCAGCAGGGGATGAGCGCTGAAGGTGCCTCCGATCTTGCCTTCAGTGCCGACCTTTACCTGCGCGATTACCTGATCGACTTTGGCCGCCAGAATATTGTCCGTCCCAAGCCCGGCATTGTCACCACCTTTGCCGGATCGTGGTTTATCACCCATACGCTGGACCCTGACTTAGCCCTTCTTGAGCGTCATCTGACGGCACTTTCAGAGCTGTACCGTTTTATGCACCGCCAGCATCTGATCTCGGCGTATGAGTTGGCCTTTCTGCTGGATGAGGCGGGGCAGCTGGAATTCTTCCGCCAGCGGATCGATTCATTCCTGAACATTTCCGCCGACGGTTTTGTGGCGTGGGATGCCGCCTGTCCGGCGACGCTGTAACCGCTTTTTCGGAGAAACGTCATGGCACGAAAAAAGAACAAACAGATACTCCTGGCTATCCACGATCAAAATCACATCAGAAAAGAGTGGTACATTGATTTTGACGGGCCGGAGTTTCAGGGGTTTCTGGCCCGTTTGACCGCAGAGATGAAGCGGTTGGGGGTGGAAGTCACCGTGGTGCGGAACAGGGAATCGGTGATCTCGATCACGAGTTATGCCGACCTGCTGAACGTGGTGAAACTATCATCGCCGGATGACGGGCACAGTAACCAGTGTGTCGGGCATATCATCGGCAAAAGCGAGGCGCTGAATATCATGGATGATATCAGTGCGGCGGTCAGGCGTGTGGCGTTTGCGCCTGAAACGGTCGCTCCCTCCAGCGAATTCAGGAAAGTGTGTCATAATTGCGGGTGTGGCTGTTAGGAGCATCATGATCGATTACACGGAAAAATTTGATTCACTCCTCGCCACAATCGGTACCCTGGTTGAGCGTTTGGCGCCTGCGTGCGACGTACCGGTTGATTTCAATGCCAACCTTGCCTTCCGCTGGGAGCGGTCGGGGGATGCCGGCCGGCTTGGTGCCGTGCCGCATCCGCATCTGTTTGACCTGGCTGAACTGGTCGGCATTGATGATATCCGGGATGAGGTGGTGCGCAATACGGCGCAGTTTGTGGCGTCGTTGCCGGCCAATAACGTGCTGCTCTGGGGGGAGCGTGGCTGCGGGAAATCGTCGCTGGTCAAAGGTCTTCTGAAGATGTTTGCCCCTCACGGGCTGCGGATTGTGGAACTGAAACGGTGGGATATTCTGGCACTGCCGAAGATAACTGCAGAGCTGCGCGATGCTCCTTTCCGCTTTATCCTTTTCTGTGACGACCTCTCTTTTGATGAAGGGGAAGGGGATTATCGGGCGCTGAAAACTGTGCTGGACGGAGATATTGAAGAACGTCCCTCGAACGTGCTGATCTACGCCACGTCCAATCGGAGACACCTGATGCCGGAGCGCATGTCCGACAACAGTTCCGATTATGAAATACACCCGGAAGAGGCGGTTGGCGAAAAACTGGCCCTGTCGGACCGGTTCGGCCTTTCACTCGGCTTTTACGAGTTCGAACAGGATGAGTATCTGGACGTTGTTCGTGCCTATGCCGCTTCAAGAAAACTTCCTCTAACCGATGAGGAACTATGCGATAAGGCATTGAAATGGGCCAGGTTGACCGCTCGCCGGAGCGGTCGTTCCGCACGGCAGTTCATAGATGATCTGGAAGGGCGCACCCTGCTGGGCCAGCGGGAGTAAACCGCTACCTGTTCTGATGGACGCAAAAAAACGCACGGGAAAAAAACCTGCTTCCCGTGCGTCGGTCTTGAAACGGTGTGTGATGAGTCAGGGATTACTATTCAATCGGTGCCGGATCACACAGATTTTCCGCACAGTTGGCCTCGCCGCCGCAGGTGAAACAGTAAAATTTCGGATCGCTGCTGATGGTGGCGATTTCATCAGCCAGCAGGT
This sequence comes from uncultured Geobacteraceae bacterium, assembly GCA_903862245.1. Taxonomy (GTDB): domain Bacteria; phylum Desulfobacterota; class Desulfuromonadia; order Geobacterales; family Pseudopelobacteraceae; genus JACRCG01. The sequence continues at coordinate 23,003 of CAIOXL010000053.1, forward strand.
TGCTTCTCAGCATGCAGAGATGCCCATGGTGCTCGGCGCCGCAGCGGCAGGTGGCTTTCGTCGTCATGATATTTCCTCCGTAACAGTTTTGTATGGCTGCTGATGTGCCGCAACAGTATCAGAACCGCAGACAAAAGAAAACAGCTTCGCTGCTGACAGTCCCCGTAAAGGAGAAACATCGCCGTGACATTTAAGCCAACATCAGTTCTTGTGACCGGAGGGGCCGGTTTTATCGGTTCCAATTTCATTCATTCATTCATCGCCAATAATCCGGACTGCAGAGTTACCAATCTTGACTGCCTGACCTATGCCGGCAATCTGAAAAACCTGACCGCCCTGGAAGGGAACCGGCACTACCGCTTTGTCAAAGGGGATATCGGTGACGCCGCAGTGGTGGCCGGCATTCTTGCGGACCAGCGGATTGATGCGGTTGTGCATTTTGCCGCCGAGTCACATGTGGATCGTTCCATCACCGGCCCGGAACTTTTCGTGCGCACCAACGTGCTCGGTACCCAGGTTCTGCTGGAGGAAAGCCGCAAACATTGGCAGTCCGGTGCCGTCGACGCGTTCCGCTTCCTCCAGATATCAACTGATGAGGTCTACGGCAGTCTGGGAGACACCGGCTACTTTACGGAAGAAACGCCGCTGGCCGCCAATTCGCCCTACTCGGCAAGCAAGGCGGGCGCCGATCTGCTGGTGCGTGCCTATCACGAAACGTTCGGCATGCCGACCCTGAACACCCGTTGCTCCAATAACTACGGTCCCTACCATTTCCCGGAGAAGCTGATTCCGCTGCTCATCCACAATATCATCAACAGAAAACCGCTGCCGGTGTACGGCGACGGTCTGAATATCCGCGACTGGCTGCATGTGCGCGATCATGCCGTGGCAATAGAAACCGTTCTCAAAACTGCGGCGCCCGGTGCGGTGTATAATATCGGCGGCAACAATGAATGGAAAAACATCGACATCGTCAATCTGGTCTGCGACCTGCTTGACAGCCGCCTTGGACGTGCCGACGGAGAGAACCGTGGCTTGATAACCTTTGTAAAAGACCGCCTCGGCCACGACCGGCGCTATGCCATTGATGCATCGCGGCTCAAGGCCGATCTCGGCTGGGGCCCGTCCTATACTTTTGAACAGGGCATTGCGGAAACGATTGACTGGTATCTTGCCAACCAGGATTGGGTTGCCGAAGTGACCTCCGGTGCGTATCGCGAATATTACCACCATCAGTACGGCGGGGGTGCTGCATGATTCTCGTAGTGGGAGCAAACGGCATGCTGGGGCAGGACCTTATGGCGCTTCTCGGCGACAGGGGGCGCGGCGTTGATATTGCCGACATCGACATTACCTCCCCGGAATCGGTGCTGGAGGTTATTGGTGAGCTGAAGCCGGAGGTGGTCATCAACTGCGCCGCCTATACGGATGTGGATGGCTGCGAAAGCAACATTGAAACAGCCATGGCGGTCAACGGCGAAGGGGTCGGCTACCTGGCGATGGCCTGCCGTGACTCAGGCGCCCTGCTGGTGCAGATCAGCACGGACTATATTTTTGATGGCGGCAAGGGGACCCCGTACGTAGAGGATGATCTCCCGTGTCCCCTCAGCATTTACGGCGAATCGAAACTGGCGGGCGAGATGAACGCCGCATTCGCTCCGGAGCACCTTATCGTGCGGACCCAGTGGCTGTACGGACTGCATGGCAAAAACTTTGTTGAAACCATGCTCCGTATGGGAGCTGAAAAGGACGAACTGACCGTTGTGGATGATCAGATCGGTTCACCCACCTGGGCGATTGATCTGGCCCGCGCCATTGTCACACTGATTGATGCCGGCTGCCGCGGCACGTATCACGTTGCCAATGCGGAATACTGCTCCTGGAACGAATTTGCCAAAGCTATCTTTGCGGAAGCCGGGCTGCAGGTGACCGTCCGGTCGATGACCACGACGGAGATGAACCGGCCGGCCCGGCGGCCACTCTACTCGACGCTTGATTGCGGCAAGCTGGCGGCGGACACCGGATTCCGTCTGCAGTCCTGGCGGGACGCACTGCGCGGCTATCTGAAACTACGCTCAAAATAACCGCAAGAAAGGACACACTATGGAACGGGGAGAACGGCCGTGGGGAACCTATACGGTTCTTGATGAACACACCGGCTACAAAATCAAACGTATTGAAGTGCTGCCGGGGCAGCGCCTGTCGCTGCAGATGCATCACCATCGGAGCGAACACTGGATTGTGGTGTCCGGAACCGCTCTGGTGACACGGGGGGACCAGCAGCAGATTATCAACGTCAACGAATCAACCTTTATTTCGGTCGGGCAGACCCACCGCCTTGAAAATCCGGGTAAAATCCCGCTGGTCATTGTTGAGGTCCAGAGCGGTGAATATCTGGGCGAGGATGACATAGTCCGCCTCGACGATGATTACCATCGCTGCGAAGAATCTGATGCCCAGCCGTAACGGTTTGCTCAGATCTGCGCTGCTTCCGTATCTCCTGCTCTGTCTGCTGTGTGCCTGTGCGGGGTGCGCCGCTTCCACCACAACGATCATCGAGGAAGAAGTCGTTACCAATCCCAAGCCGATGTATCGCTACACGTCGTTGCTGATCAGGGATCTGGAGCTGAAGCGCGAGATGTACACCGACTCTCCCGATGATGCGGGGCTGGGAACACGTGAACTCCGCTATAAGGGTCTTCCGGGGGAGTTGTCAGAGCACATTGAGCGCTACGTCAAATCCCACCGCACCTATGCGAAGATCTCCCGTGCCGGGGTGCCGGATGCGACCACGCTGGTGCTGACCGGGAAGTTCACCCGGCTCGGACGGTTTAAAATCTCGGTAGCGGTCAGTCTGCGTGACGGCGCCACCGACCAGGAAGTGGCCCTGTTCCGCCAGACGTTGTGGGATGTGCTGGACACCACGGACTCATTCAGTCAGCTCGGGCGTGAAGTTGCCGATTTTATAGACAGAATTCAGTACAAATAACAGGGGTTACGTCATGTATATTGTTATTCTTGCCGGTGGTTCAGGGACCCGCTTCTGGCCGCTTTCCCGGGTTGCTCTCCCCAAACAGCTGATCTCCATTACCGGTGATCGCAGCATGCTGCAGAGAACGGTTGAGCGCGTACTGCCGCTGAATCCGAAACGTATCCTGATTATCACCAACCACCTCCAGGCGGAGGAAACCAGCCGCCAGATGCAGCGGTACGATTCGGTACCGATCGACGTCATTGCCGAGCCGGTCGGCCGCAATACCGCCCCGGCCATCGGCCTCGCTGCGGCGCTCATCGCTTCCCGCGACCCCTCCGGCATCATGGCGGTTCTCCCTGCTGATCACTTCATAAAAAACGAAACGGCTCTGCGCGATACCCTGACCTTTGCAGGGAAAGCGGCGGCCGGCGGGTCGCTGGTCACCCTCGGAATTATGCCGTCGCGTCCCGAAACCGGGTACGGCTATATCGAAGCGGGTAAGGATTCACTCAGCGGCGGCCAGGGGCCGTTTCCGGTCAGGCGCTTTGTGGAAAAGCCGCCGCTGGCAGATGCCGTACGGTATCTGGATGAGGGTAATTTTTTCTGGAACAGCGGCATGTTCATCTGGCGGGCCGATACGATTCTTGAGGAGATGGGCGCGTTCATGCCGGCGCTGCACGGAAAGCTTGCCGGCCTGCTCTCGGCCAACACTCCATGGGAAGATGCGGGTCTGAAGGAGCGGATAGCGGCCCTGTATGTGGATATCGAGAGTGTTTCGATTGATTACGGAGTTATGGAGAAATCTGCACGGGTGCAGATGGTGCCGGTGGAGATGGGGTGGAGTGATGTGGGGAGCTGGAGCGCCCTGCCGGAGGTGATTGAGCCGGACAGCCTCGGCACGGTCTGTGTCAACGCCGCCGGGCATATCGCCGTTGATTCCTCCGATAATCTGATTTATGTCGACGGGAGAATGGTTGCCACGGTCGGTGTTCATAATGTCGTCATTGTCTCCACAGCGGATGCCATTTTGGTGTGTGATCGGGAGCGCTGCCAGGATGTGAAGAAGGTGGTTGAGCGTTTGGGGGCGGATGGGTTGACCCGGTTTTTGTAGAGAATGTTATTTCCTTGTTAACGACAAAATGCTGCGAAACTGTTTGATGAAGTAAAAACCGCTTTACCGGTATGGTGCCGATGGGCGGTTTTTTTTGTGGTGAGTAAAATCCAGACCGGTCGCTGTTGCTTCTTTTTCCTTGAACAGGTTGTCAACCTTTGTATAGTATGCGGGTTAACAACTTGGAGCAGCCATGAACAGAACTATACAGGACGAACTTGAAGACATCAGAAGCCGTGGGCTGCTGCGGCGCACCAGGCTGATCAGCGGGCGGCAGTCGGCGCATGTCCGCTGCAATGACCGCGATGTCCTGCTGCTCTGCTCCAATAATTATCTCGGCTTGGCGGATCATCCGGCGCTGGCCGCCGCTTCTGCTGCGGCTATCGGCCTGTATGGCACTTCCAGCGGCGCTTCCCGGCTTGTGTCCGGGACGATGGAGCTGCATGAACAGCTGGAGCGTGCCGTTGCCGCTTTCAAGGGGCGGGAGGCGGCGCTGATTTTCAACAGCGGTCACGCCGCCAACACCGGTATCATCCCCGCTCTGGTGGGGCGAGGCGATGTTGTCTTCTCCGACCGGCTTAACCATGCCAGCATCGTGGACGGGATTCTCCTTTCCGGCGCCCGCCTGGTGCGCTATCCCCATAACGATTTCCGCGCTCTGGCACTGCTTATGGCAAAACATGTCGGGGGACGCCGTCTGATTGTTACGGATGGTGTGTTCAGCATGGATGGCGACGTTGCCCCGCTGGCGGAACTGGTTGAGCTGAAGCGCAGCCATGGTGCGCTGCTTATGGTTGATGATGCCCATGGCAGCGGCGTTCTGGGGGAAAAGGGGCGGGGGAGTGCCGAACTGTGCGGTGTGGACAGTGCGGTGGATATCCTGATGGGAACGTTCGGCAAGGCGCTGGGAAGTTTCGGCGCGTACGCTGCTGTTTCTGCCGAACTGCGTGAACTGCTGGTCAACCGTGCCCGGAGCTTTATCTTTTCAACGTCGCTACCCCCTTCGGTGCTGGCGGCGTCACTGGCCGCCGTTGAGCTGGTGCAGACGCCGGAGGGTGACCAACTGCGGGAGGCGCTGTTCGCCAATACCCGCTTCTTCAGAAACGCCCTTGCCGCTGCCGGTTTCCAGATACCTGACGGTTCAACCCAGATTGTCCCGATTCTTGTCGGTTCCGCCGAAGCGACCATGCAGTTTTCCGATGCGCTGCTGGAGGAAGGGTACTTTGCCCAGGGGATACGTCCGCCGACGGTGCCGGTCGGTACCAGCCGCCTCCGCTTTACCCTGATGGCTAGCCATACACAGACGGACCTTGCCGGTGCGGTGGAATGCATCTGTCGTGTCGGGCGCCGCCTTGGGGTTCTGTGATGCCGTGGTATGAGAACAGGAGGGGGGAATCGCTCTGGTATGAGGATCGCGGGGCAGGGTGCCCGGTGGTGCTGCTCCATGGCTGGTGTATGTCCTCCGCTGTCTGGAAGTACCAGTTCGAGGGGTTGGCCGATTCGTGCCGGGTTATTGCGCCGGACCTGCGTGGTCATGGCCGCTCCCGTGAGATCTCGACCTACCTGACGTTCGACCGCTTCGTCGAAGATCTGGCTGATCTGCTTGAATCTCTGAATCTTGAGAAGGTGGTCCTTGTCGGCTGGTCCATGGGGGGACAGATTGCGCTTCATGCGTGCCGGGCACTCTCTGGCCGGGTGGCCGGTATGGTGCTGGTCTCGGCAACTCCCCGTTTCACCGCCTCGGATGATTTTCCCCACGGCCTTGCTGTTCAGGAGGCCAGCGGTATGCGGCTTAAAGTGCAGCGCAGTCTGCAGCGTGCGCTGGATGGATTTTTCAGCCGCCTCTTCGTTGAAGGAGAGCTTGAAACCGATGCCGCAGAGGAAATCGCCCGGCTGCTTGTGTCCATTACCCCGCCTGAGACGGCCGCTGTGCTCGAAGCATTGGATGCCCTTGTTACGGCGGATATGCGTGACCTGCTGGCTGATATCGCCCTTCCGACGCTGATTATAAATGGCGGACAGGACCGGATCTGTCTTCCCTCGGCTTCGAATTACCTGAAGGAGCATATTCCGGGTGCGGAGCAGATCGTGCTGTCCTGCTGCGGTCACGCGCCGTTCTTAACCCATAGGTACCAATTCAACAGCGGAATTATGCGATTTATCGGGAGTGTGTGTGCAAAAAATGCCTGATGCCGGCGCGGTTGCCGCTGCCTTTCATCAAAAAGCGGTGGAGTATGACCGGCATGTTCTTGTCCAGAAACGTGTAGTGGCGCAACTGGTTGACAGTGTGACGCTGCACCTGAAGCGGGCGCCGCGTCAGATCCTCGACGTCGGGACCGGTACAGGGGCGCTGCTTGAGATGCTGCATCTCCGGTATCCGGATGCCGCTCTTACCGGAGTAGACAGTGCTCTCAACATGTGTCTGCGTACGCAGGAAAAGCTGGGAGAGGTCTGCCGTACGGTCAATGGCGATGCCCAGGCTCTTCCGTTCAGAAGCGGGGCTTTTGATCTTGCGGTCTCATCTTCCGTTCTGCAATGGGTGGGTGATTTATCTGCGGCGCTGCATGAAATGCGCAGGGTCGTCCGACCGGGGGGACACGTCAGCCTGGCGTTTTTCTGCTATGGCACCCTTGGTGAGCTGCACGCCTGTTTTCGGGATGCCGTTTACCACCGCAAGGGTGAGGGCAATAATGGAGCGTCTCGCCTGCACGATTTTTGGACAGTTGACGATGTAACGTCAATTGTGGAGCGGATGGATTTTGAGAGGGTTACCGTTACGGTTGAAGCGGAAGTTGACTGGTATGATGATCTGCACTCTCTGCTGCGGGCCATTAAAAACATCGGCGCCGGCAGTGTGTCGGGCGGCTCCGGGGGTGGTTTGGGGTGGCGAGGGATCTTGCAGGAGGCTGATCGGCTGTATCAGGAAAGGCATGGGGTGAACGGCAGGATTCCTGCCACGTACAAGGTACTCTATCTGTCTGCTGAGACCGGAATGTAAGCACAGGCCTGTGATTACACTCCGGCTGAACATCAGAGGTTATATCGTATTGATAATTTTTTTGGCAAACTCGTTGATAACGCTGTAGTGAACTTCCACGCCGTCACGCTTCCCTTCAATTATCCCCTTGTTCTTGAGCAGCGCCAGGTGCTGGGAGACCGTTGCCTGCGGCAGTCCGAGGCATTCCCAGATATGTTTGACGTTGCACTCACGTGCACAGAGCCCCGCAACAATTTTCAGGCGGATCGGGTGGCCGAGCACTTTTAACACATCTGCTTCTGCGGTAAACTTCTTTTCTTTATCAAAGGCCATCGTTCCTGCTCCCACTGCGAATTTTTGATTATCATATATATGGAAATCAAACCCGTCAACCTAAAAATGAACTAACTTTGTCGTTCAGCCGAACAGGCTGTCACTCAGGTGGCAGGCGGAGCTGTGACCGCCTGAATACTCGGTCAGCGCGGGGGTTTCGTGGCGGCAGCGGTCAACCGCGTGTCGGCAGCGCGGGTGAAACCGGCAGCCGGAGGGGATCGACAGGGCCGACGGCAGGTCATCCCGCAATAGTTCACTCTTGGCGGCGGCAGTGGTATGTAAACCGGGAATTGCCGCAATGAGCGCCTCGGTGTACGGGTGCCGGCAGCGGGAAAACAGCTCTGCTGCGGGACCGCTCTCCACGATCGCCCCAAGGTACATGATTATAATCCGGTCGCAGATATGACGTAGAATCAGCAGGTTGTGAGACACAATCATCATGGAGAGGGTGAAGTCGCTCTTCATCTGCAGCAGGATGTTGATTATCTGGGCTTGAATTGAAATATCCAGCGAAGAGACCGGTTCATCGGCAATCAGAATCTCCGGCGATGCGGCCAGAGCACGCGCAATGCCGATGCGCTGGCGCTGCCCCCCGGAAAACTCGTCCGGAAAACGGTTGGCCGCCTCCGGCGCCAGTCCGACCGCAGACATGATGCGTTCCAGTTCGGGGCGCTGCTGCGGCGCCGTCATTCCGGCGATTTTGAACGGTTCCGAGATGCTGTCGCCGATGCGCATCCGGGGATTCAGGGAGGAAAAGGGATCCTGAAAGATCATCTGGGTTTTACGCCGGAAGACATTCCCCTCATCCCGCCCAAGTTCTGCCAGCGGCGTCCCCTTATACAAGACGGCCCCTGCATCGGGCGCCAGAAGGCCGGCCATTATTTTGGCCAGCGTTGACTTCCCGCAGCCGGATTCCCCGGCAATGCCAAGCGTCTCTCCGGATTCAAGGTGAAGAGACACCCGGTCAAGAGCGGTCAGAGAGCGGGTTGAATGACCCTGGGAAGAGACCCTGAATGTTTTGTACAGATCGGTGGCGCTGAGAAGAGAAACAGGATTCATGAGCATTTCCAGCAGCGGAGTGAATGTGATGGGGCGATTTCCAGAAGCGGCTGCAGTTCAGCACGGCACACGGCCTCTGCATGCGGACAGCGGTCAGCAAAGCTGCAGCCGCCGGCAGAGGCACTGCGGATATTCAGCTGTCCGGACAGTGCCGGCAGTGGCTTGCCCGGCTGAGCGTACTGGGGCAGGGAAGCCATCAGCGCCTGTGTATAGGGATGCCGGGGTGCTGCCAGCAACGTGCCGGTCGGGGCGGACTCAACAACCTGCCCGGCATACATGACCGCGGTGTGGTCGGCACGCTCTGCCACGATGCCCAGGTCATGGGTGATGAGCAGCATCGACAGGCCGCCGGATTTTCGCCGGGCATCAAGAAGCTCAAGTATCTGGGCCTGAATAGTGACATCCAGCGCTGTTGTCGGTTCATCGGCAATCAGCAGGGACGGGTCACACGCCAGCGCCATGGCAATCATAACCCGCTGCCGCATGCCGCCGCTCAATTGGTGCGGGTAGTCGCGCATCCGACTGGCGGCAGAAGGAATGCCAACGTTGCTCAGCAGTTCGATTCCCCGTTCCCGGGCGTCCCGCCGGGTCATTGACTTGTGCAGGATCAGCGGTTCGCAGAGCTGGTCACCAATCTGCAGCACAGGGTTGAGTGATGTCATCGGCTCCTGGAAAACCATTGAAATCCGCCGCCCCCTGATGTTCCGGAGCGCTTCATCAGAGAGCGCCAGCAGATTCTGCCCTTCGAATATAATCTCCCCGGAACTGATGCAGCCTGGTGACGGGACAAGCCGCATGATCGAGAGGGCGGTCATGGTCTTGCCCGACCCGGATTCTCCGACAAGTGCCAGTACGGACCCGGTCTCCAGGGAAAGGGAAATATCCCGAACCGCTGCAAACGTACCGTATGCCGTTGGAAAAGAGACCTGGAGATTATGTAGTGAAAGGAGTTCAGACATCAGGGACTCGCAGATTTAAAGATAACATTAATTACAGACAGTGCATAAACTGATGCAGGGATGATTGTTTGCTGGCAAACATACAGCATGGCAATCGAAATGTGCAATAATGAACTTCACGTATTCTGTTTGAGTCGGCAGGTAATCAAAAAAATTGACACGGCGCGCCATTATGTGTTTCTATCCTCGGGTTTTGCAGCCATTGTATCGTGCGTACATAATTGTCCTTTTAACGCTGGTGATGACCGCTGTGTCGTGGCCGGGGTGGAACAGGATTGATGCAGCAGTCGTGGAAGAAACCATCCGGATTGCCATCGTTAAATCAGCTTCCGAAGTGACGGTGGCTGGTGACGGCCTCCTTGTGACCAATGAAAAAGGTGACGCGCTCGTTGTGTCGCTTCCCGTTACGGTGACTTCGGCCAAAGGTGGTTTGCTGGTTGAGGGCAAACGGTACCAGCGCCTTCATTTTTCCGCACCCGTGGCCGTACTGGTGAATAATAAACCGTACCGGGGCCGAGCAGAGCTCTCCGTGGCAGACAAGGGTATTCTGGTGGTAAACCAGCTGCCGCTTGAAGAGTATCTGGTCGGATTGATTAACTGTGAAATTTCCTCCGCGTGGCCGATTGATGCTGTCAAGGCCCAGGCTATTATTGCCAGAACATATGCGGTTAACAGAAAAATGGCTCGCTCCGGCCTGCCGTACCATCTGGAATCCTCGGTTATGGATCAGGTGTACGAGGGGAGCCTGATAGAAGACAGCCGGTCCCGCCGCGCGGTCCTTGATACGACTGGTCAGGTTCTGACGTTCAGCGGCGCCGTTATTCAGGCCTTTTATCACTCCAGCTGCGGTGGCCGGACAGAAGCTTCAGAAAATGTATGGGGTGCGTCCCTGCCGTATTTGAAGGGGGTTGAGTGTCAGTACTGTCTGACATCTCCCACCGGCACTGTGTGGGAATACAAACTGTCGCTGCCGGAAATTGAAGAGCGTCTCCGGGCAGGCGGTCATAAAATAGCTGGCTTGTATGATTTAAAGGCGGGATCGTCCAACTCGCGCGGACGCCTGAAACAGGTCATTCTGCTGGCGACAAAAGGGGGCGGGGCGATCAGCGGCGATCAGTTCCGCAAAGCGGTTGGTTACGGCGCCATCAAGAGTACCCGGTTTACGGTGAAAAACTCGAACGATGAATTGAGTTTTTCCGGTAGCGGCAATGGCCATGGTGTCGGTTTATGTCAATGGGGTGCCAAACAGCGGGCGCTTGACGGATTTGCCTTTGGCGAGATTCTTTCTTACTACTATCCCGGTACCGAATTGAAAAAGCTCTCTGATATTCGATGATTGTGAACTGAATGCTCGTCAAGGACTTCACCTTTTATCTGCCGCAGGATCTGATTGCCCGGCATCCGCCGGAACAGCGGGACGGGTCGCGCTTGATGCTCCTTGACCGCACAACTGGCCTGATAGCCGAAGATCTGTTCAGCAACCTTCAGGCCCATCTGAAACCGGGTGATCTGCTGGTTATGAATGACACCCGCGTTATTCCGGCACGACTGTTCGGGCGGAAGACATCAGGGGGACGGGTAGAAATCTTTCTCCTGCGTCGCCTGACGGGGAGTGAGGAACGGTGGGAATGTCTGCTCAGGTCGTCCAAGAGGTTTCGGGAAGAGCATGCTGTTCTGCTTGATGGCGGGATGTCCGCTGTGATCGTGTCCCGTGCCGCTTCAGATAACTGGATAATCGAGTTTTCCGGAAGTGAGCCGTTCAACCAGTGGCTGGAGCGCGAAGGGCATATGCCGCTGCCTCCCTATCTGCAGCGGGAAGATTGCTCCGGCGATCGGGAACGCTATCAGACCGTCGTTGCCCGGGAGCCGGGCGCGGTTGCAGCGCCAACCGCCGGCCTCCATTTTACCCGGGAACTGCTTGATCGACTGAATTCAGCCGGCATCGGCACCGCCTTTCTTACGCTGCACACAGGACTGGGAACCTTTCAGCCGGTGCGCGTTCAGCATGTTGAAGACCACCAGATCCACACGGAACGGTTTAACATTCCGGCAGAGACGGCCGAGGCTGTCAGCAGGACGAAAGCGGCGGGCGGACGGGTCATTGCGGTCGGGACCACATCCGCCAGGACGCTGGAGTATTCGGCGCAGCAGGCGGGACAGGTTGTCGCAGGGTGCGGAGAGGCAGATATCTACATCTATCCCGGATACCGCTTCACGGTTGTAGATGCCCTGATCACCAATTTTCATCTGCCGGAATCAACACTCCTGATGCTGGTTTCCGCTCTCGCCGGACGCGAATATGTTCTTGAAGCGTATCGAGAGGCGGTTTCGCGCGGATTCAGATTTTACAGTTACGGCGATGCCATGTTCATCTCCTGAGAGGTCGAGTGTCAGAAACATTTTCCGTCATACATCGGGATTCTTCGTGCAAAGCCCGGCTCGGCTCTCTGAAAACTCCTCACGGCGAGGTTGAAACTCCCATATTCATGCCGGTCGGCACCAACGCCACCGTAAAGGCCATGACTCCGGAGGATCTGCACGCGGTCAAGGCGCAGATCATTCTTGCCAACACGTACCATCTCTATCTGAGGCCGGGGCATCGTCTGGTGGAACAGATGGGCGGGCTGCACCGCTTCATGAACTGGGATAAGCCGATTCTGACTGACAGCGGTGGTTTTCAGGTATTCAGTCTCGGAGAATTGCGCAAAATAAGTGAAGAGGGGGTCAGATTCCAGTCGCATCTGGACGGCTCCTATCACATGCTGACGCCGGAACTGGCAACCCATATCCAGGAAGCACTGGGGGCTGATGTCATCATGTGTTTTGACGAGTGTCCCCCTGCCACTGCAAATTACGAGTATGTCAGCCGCTCTTTGGAACTTACGGCCCGCTGGGCCGCCCGCTGCAAGGCAGCCCACACCCGCCCCGGTCAGCAGCTGTTCGGCATCGTGCAGGGGGGGATGCATTATGATCTGCGAGCCCGCAGTGTGGATGATCTCTGCTCCATCGGTTTTGACGGGTACGCTCTGGGCGGCCTGTCGGTGGGTGAGGAAAAAGAGCAGATGTACGGGGTGATGGAATGCTGTTCCACCCTGCTGCCGGAGGACGCCCCGCGATACATTATGGGCATCGGTTCCCCGGAAGACCTGGTTGAAGCGGTCTGGCACGGTTATGATATGTTCGATTGCGTCATGCCGACCCGAAATGCCCGTAACGGCATGCTTTTTACCAGTCAGGGGCGGATTAACATCAAAGCCAAGATTTATGAGGAAGATTCTGGACCTCTTGACCCGGCCTGCAGCTGCAAGGTGTGCCAGAATTATTCACGTGCCTATCTGAGGCACCTGTACCGGTCGGGTGAAATTCTGTCGTCTCAGCTCAATACGTATCATAACCTGCACTTTTATCTTGACCTTATGCGCAGAGTCCGCGAGGCTGTAGAGAACGACAGCTTTGATGAATTTCGCAGACAGTTTAAATCAACGATGGTGTAAAACCACTAAACGAATAACAAAAAGGGAGGATATCAACATGTTTGGATTGGCATTTGCGATGGGAGGCGCTCCGGGAGGAGCAGCTGGCGGAGCTGGTGGCGGAATGGCAGCATTTCAGCAGGTAATACCGCTGGTGTTCATGTTTGCAATATTTTATTTTTTACTTATCCGTCCACAACAGAAGAAGGCCAAAGAGCATAAAGCACTGCTCGAGTCGATGAAACGGGGTGACAATGTCATTACCGCCGGCGGTGTCCACGGTAAGGTTGCTGCGGTGGAAAACGATCTTGTGTCTCTTGAGATCGCCAATAACGTAACGATCAAAATCACCAAGAGCTATATCGCAGCAATCAAGAAGGACTAGTTCAAAATTTTAAAGGGAGAACAATCCTTATGCCAAAAGAAACTGGCTGGCGTATAAGCCTCATAGCTGTATTTGTTGTACTGTCGTTTCTGTACCTGACACCGACTCTGGCGAGCAAGCTGCCGTCGTGGTGGGGAAACCTTCTGCCGAAAGACAAGATCCATCTCGGTCTTGACCTTCAGGGGGGGACCCATCTGGTGATGGAGGTTGACACCCAGAAGGCGATTGAAGGCTCCCTTGATCTTGTTGCTACAGATCTTGAGGATACGCTGAACAGCAAAAACCTTCGTTTCAAACGGATTGCACGCAACGGTTTTGACAAGGTATCGCTTGTTCTGTACGAAAAAGGGACCGCTGATGCCGTACAGAAACTGATCAAGGATAAGTATCCGACCTACGAGCAGAGTCCGACCTTTGATGAAGGGGGCTTTGTTGCCCTGACACTGCGGGTAAACGAGAAGGACGCCCAGGATCGCAAGGACAAGGCTGTCCAGCAGGCGCTTGAAACGATCCGCAACAGGATTGACCAGTTTGGTGTTTCGGAGCCGACCATTCAGCGCGAGGGGATCAATCACATCGTTGTCCAGCTTCCCGGTATCAAGGATCCGCAGCGGGCCATCGAGCTGATCGGACGTACCGCCCGGCTGGATTTCAAAATGGTGCGCGAGGATATTTCCCCCGCCTCCGGGTCGATTCCTGAAGATGCCGAGCTGCTGAAGGAAAAGATGGTTGATTCTGCTACCGGCGCTGTGACTGAGATTCCGATTGTCGTCCAGAAAAAATCCATGATCACCGGCGACCTGCTGACCGACGCCCAGGTGCGGATCGACTCGCAGTTCAACCAGCCCTATGTGGCAATCGAATTCAACTCACTTGGGGCCAAGCTGTTTGATCAGGTGACCGCAGCGAATGTCGGCAAACGCTTTGCTATCGTGCTTGACAACAATATTCATTCGGCTCCGGTTATTCGTGAGCGGATCTCCGGCGGCAGTGCCCAGATATCGGGCAACTTCACCGAAAAAACCGCTGCCGACCTGGCGATTGTCCTGCGTGCCGGAGCTTTGCCGGCACCGGTCAAGATTATCCAGAACGTAACCGTAGGACCATCTTTGGGACAGGATTCAATCAACAAGGGGCTGTATGCCGGTCTGATCGGTGTTCTTCTGGTTGTCGGCTTCATGGCGGTGTATTACAAGCTTTCCGGCATGATCGCCAACCTGGGGATGATTCTGAACATCGTGTATCTGATGGGAGCGCTGGCTGCACTGGGCGCCACCCTGACACTTCCCGGCATTGCGGCTATCGTACTGCTGGTCGGTATGTCAGTTGACTCGAACGTCATTATCTTCGAGAGAATCCGTGAAGAGCTCAAACTGGGCAAATCCCCTAAAGCTGCGCTGGACGCCGGGTATGACAAAGCGTTTCTGACGATCATGGACTCCCACATCACCACTCTGATTACAGCGGCTGTTCTGTTTCAGTTCGGGACCGGTCCGGTAAAAGGTTTCGCTGTTTCCCTGAGTCTTGGGGTTATCATCAACCTGTTTACCTCGCTGATCGGCACCAAGGTGACCTTTGATCTGTTTCTGCACAAGGGTAAAGTTAAAAAAATGAGCATATAGGGGGTAACACCGTTCATGGAACTTCTTGGAAAAACAAGAATAGATTTTATCGGCAAGCGAAATATTTCCTTTGTTATATCGGCGATTATTTCGATTGTCGGCATTATTGGCGTCATTCAGGTTGCCCGTGGGGCGGCCAATATGGGTATCGATTTTTCGGGTGGCACAGCCATGCAGCTGAAGTTCAGCAAGCCGATATCGATTGCCGATGCCCGCGTTGCACTGCACAAGAACGGAGTGTCCAAGGCCGATCTGCAGGAGATCAAAGACGGCAATAAACTGCTGGTCAAGATGGCCGGAGCTGCGGTTGGAAAACCGTCGGAAATGGTTCAGGCAGCCTTCAAAAAGGAATTTGCCGATAACGCCTTCACCGTGGAAAGTTCGACAGAAATCGGGCCTTCCATCGGTAACAAGCTGCGCAAGGATACGCTGATAGCCACGGTTCTCTCAATGCTCGGCATTATCATGTATATTGCCTGGCGTTTTGATTTTAAATTTGGAGTTGGTGCGACCCTCGCGACCATCCATGACTGTCTTGCCATGTTTGCGGCATTTTATCTTATGAATAAAGAGATTAATCTCATGTTCATAACCGCGGTTTTGACTATTGCCGGTTATTCGCTGACAGATACTGTTGTTGTTTTTGACCGTATTCGTGAGAACCTGCATAAAAACCTGAAAGGTGCGATGCACACCATTTTCAACGACAGCATCAATGAAGTGCTTTCCCGCACAATTGTTACGTCACTGACCGTGTTTTTGGCCGCGGCCTCGCTCTTTTTCTTTGGCGGCGAGGTGATTCATGATTTTGCGTTCGCCCTTCTGGTCGGCGTCATCGTCGGCACCTATTCATCGGTATTTGTTGCCAGTCCGATTGTTGTGATTCTTGAAAACCGTGCCTTGGCTAAAAAAGCCTCGGCTGCCTGATCAGCCGCATTTATTTACGCAGAGAGGTGTATTGTGAACAAAGAATCAATCCTGATAGCAACTGTTGCCCTTCTTGTTGGATTGCTGGGCGGCTTTCTGATCTTCAGTATCAGTACTGCCGGCAAATCACAGCAGCTTAATACCGCTATTCCGGCCGGATCTGGATCTCCCACGGATTACACGGAGCGGATTGCCCAGGCGGAAAAGGTTGTCGCCCAGGATCCGAAGAACCTCAACGCCTGGATCTCTCTCGGTAATGATTACTTTGACACCGAGCAGGCGCAGAAGGCGATCAATGCATACGGCAAGGCGCTGGAGATTCAGCCGAATAATCCGAATGTTCTGACCGATCAGGGGGTTATGTTCAGAAAGGTCGGCTGGTACGATAAGGCGCTTGCCAATTTCGAGAAAGCGATCAAGATTGAACCGGGCCACTTGCAAAGTCTTTTCAATGCCGGGATTGTGTATGCGGTTGACATGAAGCAGCCTGAAAAAGCGACCCCGTACTGGAAAAAGTACCTGACGCTGGACTCGAACAGTCCGACCGCGGCCCAGATCAAGAATATGATGGAGCAGCCGGGCAGAGCGGCGGCGCCGCCAATGAAATAACTTCAACGCATCCCCCGCCAGTCGGGGGATTTTTTTTGCACAAGGATTCGCAAGCATGGTGAAACGGTGGGTTGTTAAAACCTCTGATGATACGACGGTACAGGAGCTTTCCCGGACTCTCGGAATTTGCCCGGTAACAGCCGGAATTCTGGCCTGCCGGGGTATCGACTCGACGGCATCCGGTGCGCAGTTTCTTGCACCGACTCTTTCAGCCATGATTGACCCGTTTCTGCTGAAAGGGGTGGGAGATGCTGTCGAACGGCTGCTGCAGGCCCTGAAAACCGGTGAAACGGTCTGCGTATACGGTGATTATGATGTTGACGGCATCAGCGGTACGGCGTTGCTGGTCTCCTTTCTCCGCCATGTCGGGTTTACCTGTACGTACTTCATACCCAACCGTTTTGATGACGGTTATGGACTCAACGAAGGGGCGCTCCGGCAGATAGTCGCTTCGGGAGCCACCCTGATCATCTCCGTTGATTGCGGTATAACGGCGATCAGTGAAGCGGTCTACTGCCGTCAGGCCGGTGCCGATCTGATAATACTTGATCACCATCACCCGGGGGAGAGTATTCCTGATGCCGCAGCGGTGGTAAATCCACTGCAGCCGGGCTGCAGATACCCCTTTAAAATGCTGGCCGGGGTCGGTGTCGCCTATAATCTGCTGGTTGCCCTGCGCAGCTGCATGAGGCGTGACGGACTGTTTGCTGCCGGCTCTGTGCCTGATCTTCGGGAATGGCTTGATCTGGTTGCACTCGGGACCATTGCCGATGTTGTGCCGCTGATCGGTCAAAACCGCATGTACGCATTTTTTGGTTTACAAAGGCTGGAACACGGCAGCAGAACAGGAATTTCTGCGCTCAAGAAAAGTGCCGGAATCACCGGGGCGGTTTCCTGCGGGCAGGTCGGGTTCAGGTTGGCGCCGCGTCTGAATGCCGCCGGACGCTTGGAAAGTGCGGTGCCGGGGGTTGAACTGCTGCTTGACCGGCGTGAGGATGTCTGCTCTCTGATCGCCGGGGAGCTCCATACGGCGAACGCAGAGCGTCAGACGATTGAGCGGAGTATTCTTGACAGTGCTGTCGCCATGGTGGAGGGGGGCGGTACGTATCCGGCCTGCAGGAGCATTGTCCTTGCGTCTCCTGACTGGCACCAGGGAGTTGTCGGCATCGTCGCGTCACGACTGGTTGAGCGCTATCATCGCCCGACAATCCTGCTCGCCATTGATGACGCGGGGAACGCCAAGGGTTCCGGCCGCAGTATCCCCGGGTTTCATCTTCTGGAAGCGCTTAACGTCTGCTCCGGTCATCTTGAACGTTTCGGCGGACATCGCTACGCGGCCGGTGTCGGATTGAAGGCGGACAGTATTGACGGTTTTGCTGCCTCTTTTGAAGCCGCAGCCGGCACTATTCTCGGGGATACCGAGCTTGTGCCGCTGCTTGATATTGATGCTGAGGTGCGTCCGGAGCAGGTGGACCTCGCTCTGGCGCGCGAGTTGCAGCGGATGGAACCGTTTGGTGCAGGGAATCCTGAGCCGGCTTTGCTGATGCGCGGCGTAACCGTTCTGGAGCGCCGTATCGTGGGGGACGGGCATCTCAAGCTGCGCCTGTCCGCCGAAGGAAAGAACTTTAACGCCATAGCGTTCCGCCAGGCGGAGTGCGCAACGGACGGGCTGCTGGATATCGCCTTTTTTCCGGAAGAAAACAGTTGGAACAATACGACCACACTGCAATTACGAATCAAGGCGATCAGGAAAGGCGGGGATAATGCAGCGTAGTGAACGATTTAATAGTGCTGATCGAATCATTCAGATCGGTTTCTGGTTTAATGCCGCGTTGATGGTCATCAAGCTGTCTGCGGGGTATTGGGGACATTCTGATGCGGTCTTTGCCGACGGGATCGAGAGCGCCTGTGATTTTATCGCCATTTTCGCTACCATGGTGGCTCTCAAGCTGGGACGCCAGCCTTTTGATGCCAATCACCCCTACGGCCATGGCCGGGCCGAAAGCCTTGCCGCACTGTTCGTTGCGCTGGTTATAGCCGGAACCGGCTGCTGGATCCTGTACCAGTCTGTTGTTACGGTCATCGAGGGGGTTTTTAAGTCGCCCGGCTGGATTGCTGTTGCTGCAGCAGCCGTGACTATTGTAACGAAAGAGTGGCTTTACCGGTTTTCGACCCGCACCGGGAAAAAGCTTGAGAGCCCCGCTCTGCTGGCGATTGCCAAGGACCATCGCAAGGATGCCGTAACGTCTGTTGCAACATTGGCGGGGGTTATCGGTGCGTTTTTCGGGTGGGGGATCATGGACCCGCTGGCGGCCGGGTTGACGTCATTCTTCATTCTGCATATCGGCTACCACACTTTTCGTGAAGCGGCCCACGATCTGATGGACGGCACAGCTCCGGCTGATTTTATCGCGGCCCTTGAAGCGCTGGCGGAAAGTGTCGAGCATGTTGAGCATGTGCATGAAATGCGGGCCCGCCGCTCCGGACAGTACATGATTGTGGATCTGAAGCTTGAAATGGACCCGAACATGACGGTGAAGCAGTCCCACGACGTGGCGACCAGTGTAAAAAAGCTGATCTTTGACCATTATCCGGGGGTAGGGGACGTGATGATTCATGTCAATCCCCATGATGAGGAACATGAGGATCTGATCAGGCTATAAAGGATGTGAGGGCTCTTGTCTGCACTCCCCGGCAGATTTCCCCGCTGCACTCCCGTATCAGGACAGGCACTTCTTGGTTAACCAGCACCGCATCTCCGGCACATGAGACAGAAATATAGTTGCGCGCCAATCCCCTGCAAACCCCGGCTGCAGCGTCATGCCCCTGCACCAGAACAGAAAGCTCCTTCCCGACAAAACCTGCCAGAAATTCCGCTTTCTTCCGTTTGGCTATACTTCTCAACTGTGCGGCACGAACGGTAACAACCGTAGAATTGACGTGGCCCGGCATGCCGGCAGCCCTGGTGCCGGGACGGCTGGAGTAGGGAAAAACATGGAGGTCGGAAAACGGCAGCTCTTCAATCAGTCTGACGGTTTGCTCAAATTCATGCTCTGTCTCTCCTGGGAACCCGGCGATCACATCGGCGCCGATAAACGCTTCCGGCAGGGCGGCTGAAATCCGCGCCATGAGATCCCTGAAAAAACCGGAACTGTACGGTCTTCCCATGCGCTCCAGCACCGAATCACTGCCGCTCTGCAGCGGCAGGTGCAGATGCGGGCAGATACCTGCTGATCCGGCCATCATGTCCAGTAATTCTGTGCTGACCTCATTGGGTTCGATCGAACCGATGCGCAGCCGGGGGACAATCCGCTCGGCATCAATCACTCTGACCAGGTCGGTCAGGGTGGTGGGGGAAGGGAGGTCACTGCCGTATGCGCCCAGATGAATGCCGGTCAGCACTACTTCCTTGAAGCCGCCGGCGGCAAAATCGCGCACCCCCTGGAGAACGTCATCAGGCAGGACACTGCGGCTGCGGCCGCGGGCATACGGGACGATACAGTAGGAGCAGAACGAGTTGCAGCCGTTCTGAATCTGGAGGAAGGCACGGGTGTGCTCGGCAAAACTGGTCAGCTTGAGCGGTTCGGCGAGACGTAGGTCGGCAATATCGGCAACCGAGGAGGCGGCGGATTCCAGGAATGCGGCAATGTGCTGCTTCTCCTGATTGCCGAGCACGCAATCAAGCTCGGGCATTTTCTCCAGCTCTCCCGGGGCCACCTGGGCATAGCAGCCGGTTGCTATTATGCGTGCACCCTGATTAAGGCGGCGGGCACGCCGGATGAGACGGCGGGTTTCGGCATCGGTACGGGCGGTGACCGTGCAGGAGTTGATGATGTAGAAGTCGGACGGCTCGGTGAACGGGACGACCCGGTAGCCGGCCGCCTCCAGCTGCTCAATCATGGCCGCCGATTCAAACTGATTGGTTTTGCATCCCAGGGTGCTGATTGCTACGCGTTTCATACGTTGACCATATCCTTTTCCAGTGTGGCAAGTGTCCTGCTGACATACACGACGACAACCAGCGCCGCCGACCAGGTAATCCCGAAAATCCCCCACCAGACGCCAACCAGCCCTAATCCCATAACGGTTGTGAACAGGTGAAAGACAACGGCGGGGCCGGCTATCTGGCGATAGAGCCCGATAACGAGACCGAACAGCGGCATCTTGATTCCCTGCATGGCGGATATGCAGATATAGAGCAGTACATAGGCCGGCAGTACGTATGCTTCGACCGACAGAAAGCGGACACCGACGTCAATAACAGCGGGGTCGGCTGTGAAGAGGCTCATTAATTGGCGGCTGTACAGGAGTGCCGCTACGGTGCCGGAAACCGCGAGGAGCATACCGTAGCGGAGCGAAACCTGGACCGTTGCCCGAATCCGGTCAATCCTTTCGGCCCCGAAATTCTGGGCGGTCAGGGCCAGAGTGGAAATGTTGAGCCCCATGACCGGAAGGAGCGCTATCTGCTCAATACGCGTACCGATACCGTATGCCGCAACCGCCTGTTCGCCAAAGCGTCCAACGAACCAGGTGATGATGAAGATGCCGAGGGATACGGTCATCATATTCATTGCTGACGGGAACCCCTGGCTGAACAGTTCGCGGAAATAGTGCCAGCGGGGGCGCAGATCGGCAAGAGTCAGTGACGGCATGCTTCCCGTTCTGGACAGTTGGCTGAACAGGTAAAATATCCCGAGGCATTGGACGAGTACCGTTGCCAGGGCGATTCCGGCCAAGCCGAGAGCCGGCAATCCTCCGCCGCCGTACATGAACCACGGATCCAGAATGAGGTTGAGAAAAAAACCGCCGATCAGGAAATTCCGGTATGCCAGCGTGTTGCCATGGGAGTTCAGGATGGCATTCATGACGAAGTTGAGCATGAAGAAAGAGCTGCCGGCGAATATGACATTCATGTAGCTTAGAGCATGGGCAAGGTAGTCACCTCTGGCACCCATCAGGGAAAAAATTACTGGTGCCAGTGCCAGACCCGCAGCGGTAAGGACCAGCGCATGGATCAACGCGAATGAGAGTGACTGGGCAACGTAGCGCCGGGCTTCTTCGCGGTCACCGCGCCCAAGGGCATTGCCGATCAGCGCAGTGGCGCCGGTTGAAACGCCGCTGCCGATTGCCAGGATCAGGAAAAAAACCGGGAAGGAAAGAGACATTGCCGCCAGGGCGGTGGTGGAGAGCCTCCCTCCGTACCAGGTGTCCACGACGTTGAACATGGTGTTGAAGAAAAAGCCGGTTCCGGCCGGTATGGCAAGGCGTCGGACAAGCTGTGGAATCGGTGCTGAGGTCAGGTCGGAAGTCATGGAGACAGGGTAAGTGGTCATGGAACAGGGGTCAAGGAAAAACAGCCTGCAGACGCCTGTTTCACGTGCCGCCGTTTTTGTTGAAAAAAATATAAAAAACAGCTAAAACGGAACGCGATTTTATTTATCAGAAAAAATGACTTTTTTTCTTACTTTATGGGGGCACACATGAGCATTATCAAGTTGTATGACACAACACTGCGGGATGGAACCCAGGCTGAGGATATCTCCTTTCTGGTGGAGGATAAGCTCCGCATCGCCCACAAGCTTGACGAACTGGGCGTTCACTACATTGAGGGGGGGTGGCCGGGAAGCAATCCCAAGGATGTCGCCTTCTTCAAGGATATAAAAAAGGAAAAGCTGACTCAAGCCAAAATAGCGGCGTTCGGCTCTACCCGTCGTGCCAAGGTTACTCCGGACAAGGACAGCAATATTATTACGCTGGTCAAAGCGGAACCGGATGCAATTACCATTTTCGGGAAAACCTGGGATTTTCATGTCCGCGAAGCGCTGCGCATTTCGCTGGAAGAGAATCTTGAGCTTATTTTCGATTCTCTGGAATACCTGAAAAAACATGCTCCTGAAGTGTTCTACGATGCGGAGCATTTTTTCGACGGCTACAAGGCGGATCCGGGCTATGCCATCAAGACCATGCAGGCTGCCGAGAGTGCCAACGTGGACTGCATCATACTCTGTGATACCAATGGCGGTACTATGCCGTTCGAGATTGCAGAAATCATCAAAGCCGTGCAGAAACATATTAAGACCCCGCTTGGCATTCATGCCCATAATGATGGTGAATGTGCTGTCGCCAACTCACTCCATGCGGTTGATCTCGGTATCGTACAGGTTCAGGGGACGATCAACGGTTTTGGCGAGCGGTGCGGTAACGCCAATCTTTGCTCAATCATCCCTGCTTTGAAGGTCAAAATGCAGAAGGGATGCATCAGTGATGAGCAGATGCGGCATCTGCGGGAAGTTTCCCGTTACGTGTATGAACTGGCCAATATATCACCGAACAAGCATCAACCCTACGTCGGCAATTCAGCCTTTGCCCATAAGGGGGGGGTACACGTCAGTGCCATTCAGCGGCACCCGGAAACTTACGAACATATGCGCCCGGAACTGGTCGGCAACTGTACCCGCGTATTGATCTCCGATCTGTCCGGCCGTTCGAATATCCTGGCCAAAGCGGAAGAGTTCAATATCAACCTGGACAGTAAAGATCCGGTTACCCTTGAGATTCTGGATAACATCAAGGATATGGAAAATCGCGGTTACCAGTTTGAGGGGGCCGAAGCATCGTTTGAGCTGCTGATGAAAAGAGCGCTCGGTGCCCACAAGAAGTTCTTCAGCGTACTCGGCTTCCGGGTAATTGATGAAAAGCGGGGAGAGGACCAGAAACCGATGGCGGAAGCGACCATCATGGTTAAGGTCGGCGGAAAAGTCGAGCATACGGCCGCTGAGGGGAACGGCCCGGTCAATGCTCTGGATAACGCCATCCGCAAGGCGCTGGAAAAGTTTTACCCCAAACTGAAAGAGGTACGGCTGTTGGACTACAAGGTCCGCGTTCTGCCGGCCGGCCAGGGGACAGCGTCATCGACCCGGGTGTTGATCGAATCGGGCGACAAGCACTCCCGCTGGGGGACAGTCGGTGTGTCAGATAATATTATTGATGCCTCTTATCAGGCTCTGATTGACAGCATAGATTACAAACTCCACAAAACAGAGGAGTAGGTTGAACACAAACAGAATGCAGCGGTTTGTATTGGTTGCATGCGCGGCGCTGATTTTTGTGCCGCCGCTTTTGAAAGGCCGTACGGTTCAGGATTCTCCTGACCGTGCGGCTTTTCATGTTTCATCAAGCAGCGGTATTTCTGTAAAAGTAAGCGGCGCTGTACGGTATCCCGGCATTTACATTACTAGCGCCAATATATTGGCGAAAAGTGCCATATTTTTGGCGAAACCGGTGCGCCCGCTGGAGCAGTGTACATCGCCTCTCCCGGCACTCCCTCTGCAGCACGGTTCAGCAGTTGTCCTTTCGTTTCTGCCGGGAGGTGAATGCGGGCTGACAGTGGGTCAGATGACAACTTCCGAGCGAATGATACTGGGAATTCCGCTTGATATTTCAGCAATGAGCGAAGCTGATTTTGATCTTCTCCCCGGGGTCGGTCCCGCCTTGGCACAGCGAATTGTTGCGTTTCGTCAAAATAATGGCGGAGTGCTGCATGTTGAAGATCTGGCAGCTGTTGGGGGGATCGGCGAAAAGAAGCTGAA
>CAIOXL010000054.1 GCA_903862245.1 uncultured Geobacteraceae bacterium
GTGCAGCACGCAGTAGAACGGCTAAATCACAGACCACGTAAAATTTTAGGATTCAGGTCACCACATGAGGTGTTATTCGGGGTGGAGATGTGTTACACCAAACCACCACTGGCTGTTGCACTTCGAACTTGAATCCGCCTACTGATATCTATGGCACTGATGTTTTTTGTCTGTCAGGCGGTGTCTGCAGAGACGCTGCCTCAGGGTAATTTTGCGTTACGCAACCATCAGCTGTTACAAAAGTTACTGTTGGAACATGGCAAGGAAAGCCCTCAGTATAACCCTCAGAAAAGACCCTACGTTGTGTGCGATTGGGATAATACCAGTGTTTTTGGTGATACCGAAGAAACTCTGACCTACTATATGCTCACCAATCTACGTTATCCCTT
Organism: uncultured Geobacteraceae bacterium; assembly: GCA_903862245.1. Classification (GTDB taxonomy): domain Bacteria; phylum Desulfobacterota; class Desulfuromonadia; order Geobacterales; family Pseudopelobacteraceae; genus JACRCG01. The sequence continues at coordinate 390 of CAIOXL010000054.1, forward strand.
TACGGTAAGCGAATTTCGCAGGAACATCAGTCTGAATATCCCCCAGGGTCCATCGAAGCTGCGTAACGATAAGGGAATACCTGTTGTTTTTGTAGATCTGCTGAATGATATGGTTGATGACTATCGCCACATTTACAATAATTATATCGGCTTCAGCGGGAAAAAAACGCTTGCTGAAATACGGCAAACTGAAGAGTTCAAGGATTTGGCGGCAAAGCTGTTCGTTATGTTTGACGCGCTGGAAGCAACAAGCGGCACGGCATTGGCGGACCGCTGGCAGGGGCAGCTGATAACCGGCATGACCAGTGAACAGGTAATGGGGCTATCAAAAAGCTCAATACAGGAGAATCTTGGCGCTGAACTGAGAAAAATAAAACTCTCAGGCTCACGCACATTGAGCCGCCGCAGCAACGATGTCTCTTCCACTACCTTTCAGGGGCTAAGGGTTTATCCCGATATGGCGAACCTCTATCAAACGCTGATGGACAACGGCATCGATGTCTACATAGTTTCTGCCTCCCCCGAAGATATAATCATACCAATCGTCTGCAGCAAGGAATACGGCTACGGAATTCCCCGCGAACACGTATTTGGTGCCAAATTTGTCAAGAATAACGGAATGCTTCAGCCTGAATTATCCCCGGACCGAAGTATGACCTGGGGGGCGGGCAAAGTAGATCTGATCAGAAGGGAGATAATCGCCCAAAAAGGGTACGACCCTGTCCTTGTGTGCGGAGACAGCGACGGCGATTACAACATGCTTTCGGATTTTCCGGGGACAAAGCTGGGACTGATTGTCAACCGCTTGAAAAAGGGTCTTACTGGTGCACTGAGCAGTCAGGCGCACCGCGAACTTGACCATCCTGCACCGCGGTATATAGTGCAGGGTATCAACGAAAATACCGGTGCCTTCAACGCCAGCGAATATACTGTAAAATTTGGCACGAACAAGAAACAGTTGTTACAGCAGGGGGAGTAGGGTTGGCGGAAGGTATTTGATTGACTACCCTATCCGGCACGATATAAGGTCCGTATCGGCATTTGCCTGCGAAGGACTCAATACCTGCACTGTTTTACCTACGAGGGAACCGTTAATGGAAATTGTAATCATGTTGTTTGTCCTTGTTGGCGGTTCTATCGCCTTCTCTGCCTGGATGAAAAATAAATCATCGAACAGTTTGCCACCTGTTGCCGGGCATGAGGAAAAAGACAGCGGCAGTCATATCCGGAAATGTCTCGCCTGTGGCCATGAGGGGGAAATGAAGACGTGGCTTGCGAACTACACCGCTCCCAAGTGCATTGTCATTGCCGGTTTTCTGCTCGGTTACGTACCCGGGTTGATCTTTCTGGCGTTCTACTGGGGGAAATATAAATGCCCGGGGTGCGGGGCGGTAGGCAAAAATCAGCAGATAGAAAATACCGGTCCAGTTGCTGGATAGGAATCATGGGGGTACCGAAAAAACATGCAGATAACAACACCATATATCAAGCTTGACAGCCTGCTCAAAGCCGAAAATGCGGTCTCTTCAGGCGGCGAAGCAAAGCTAATGATCGCAGAGGGGTACATTTCGGTGAATGGTGAAGTGGAGCTTCGTCGCGGTCGCAAACTGTACCCGGGGGACCGGGTTGTGTTCGGGAGAAGAGCGTTTTCCGTTGAAGCGGCGTGACCTAAATTATTTGACTTCTCACGCTGTTTAAAATTACAATGCCACGCTTTTTACGCCAATTTCTACGCCTGGTGCGTTACTGAGGAGAACTTACAATGAATATGAGATTTCTTGATGCCTGTTGGGGCAAACCGGTTGATCGGACGCCTGTCTGGCTGATGCGGCAGGCTGGTCGGTATCTCCCCGAGTACATGGCGGTCCGCTCCAAATGCACGTTTCTGGAGTTGTGTAAAACCCCTGAGCTGGCTGCTGAGGTCACTATCCAGCCGGTTGACATTCTTGGTGTGGATGCTGCGATCATGTTCTCCGATATCCTTACGCCTGTTGAACCGATGGGGATGAAGCTTGATTTTGTTCCGGGGCCGGTGTTTGAAAGCCCGATTCGCAGCATGGCGGATGTGGATAAACTACGTATTCCGCAGATGGAACAGGATGTGCCGTATGTCCTGGAAACAATCAAAATACTCCGTCGCGAGCTGGCCGGAAAAGTGCCCCTGATCGGTTTCGGCGGCGCTCCGTTTACCCTCGCCTGCTACATGGTTGAGGGAAAAGGCTCCAAGGATTTCGCCCAGATCAAGCGGATGATGTATGCGGCACCGGACGTCTATGCGGCTCTGATGGAAAAAATCACCACCATGAGCATGGAGTATCTGAATGCTCAAATCACCGCCGGAGCTCAGTGCATCCAGATTTTTGATACCTGGGGCGGCATTCTTTCCCCGGCCGATTATGAACGCTATGTGCTCCCCTATACGACGCGGCTGATCAACGGTCTGAACCGGATGGAAACGCCGGTTATTCATTTCGTCAAAGGTTCCGGAGCGATGCTGGATACGGTACTTAAAGCCGGTGGCGACGTTATGGGACTCGATTGGCATGTCGGCCTGGGTGCGGCCCGCGATATTCTCGGCTCGCAGATGGCGGTGCAGGGCAACCTGGATCCGACCGTACTGTTTGCAACAAAGGAAATTATCGAGCGTGAAGTCAAGCGGGTTCTGGACGAAAATGCCGGCCGGCCGGGGCATATTTTCAACCTCGGACATGGCATTCTGCCGACCGTCCCGCCTGAAAATGCCCGGTTCATGGTTGAGTGCGTGCATCGTCTGTCACAGAAATAGCAAGTTTCCGTCCGGAAAGGGTTTTCCGCTCCGGAAACCAGCCGTTGTTCATCCGGCGTTTCCGGATGGCAACTGCTAAACGTCAAAAGGTCTGCCATGTCACTACTGCTGAAAAATATAGTTGTTTTCGTTACGGATCTTGCGCGGGCAAAATCTTTCTACGTTGATCTGCTCGGCCTGCCGGTCGCCGGCCAGAGCGAGATGATCATAGAGTTTTTCCCCGGCGCAACGACCACGCTGGGTGTTTCGCTGGCACTGCATGATGATGCCCGCAGTCTGGTGGGACGACACACCGGCATCACCCTCAAGGCGGAGAACATCGTTGCACTGTGCGAAACACTGAAAAACGGTGGCGTCCATTTTGTGGAGCCGCTTGAGTCCAGTCCGTGGGGCAAAATGGCGGTTGTACAGGACTTTGACGGCAACTTGATTGCTCTTGTGGATCGCTAGGAGTCTGTCGGGCTTTATAGCATCGAGTCCGGCATATCGGTTGTTTCATAAACTGGCGTAAC
>CAIOXL010000055.1 GCA_903862245.1 uncultured Geobacteraceae bacterium
AAGATCGTATTTTGCAGAGTATGAGATATTTTCAGAAAATATCTGGGGATTTCCCCGATAATTTTCAAGCCGACGATTTCATGCCCCAAGTGGCGTGAGTAGTTTTCGCGAGGGCATCAAATACCATTTGTTCATGGCCAACCTCCATTCTTCTGAATTAGCTGCTTCGTTGCAGCGGGGCGATATGTAATTGCCCCAGGACACGGGGAATTTACCAAAAAACTAATAAACAGTGATGAACCATTGCTTTGTTTGATTGGAGTGAAAATATCTTCTACGCAGAGTAGTGTCAATATTAATCAGGAATGGGGGGCACGTCTCAACTAACGACAGTGTCAGGATTTGTATAGGGGTGAGACTTGACGCTTTGGGGTTCATTTGGGATTATTTCAGATGGTTTGCGTGACCGCTTGGTGCCGTTGAAAAAACGGGGAAGTATTTTTGTCGATGATGCTCCGTTTCCCGTCAGAGGATTATAGGTTGTTCCGACTCGTATGGGGCACGGCAAGCCGTGCCCCATACGAGTCGATGTCATCTATGAATTCAAACCGGAATTACTGTTTCTGTGGTTGCTCCTTCAGTTTGGGGGCCGATTCTCCCCCCGCTTTCTTGACTTCAAGCAGCTCAACCTCGAACACGAGTGTTGCACCGGGAAGAATAAGCTCGCCGGCACCGTTATCGCCGTAGGCAAGCGACGCCGGGCAGACCAGGCGGCTTTTGCCTCCCTCTTTCATCTTCTGCACCCCTTCCGTCCAGCACTTTATCACCCCATCCAGGCGGAACTCAGCTGGTGCATTGCGTTTGTACGAACTGTCGAATTCTTTCCCATCGATGAGAGTGCCTCGGTAGTTGACTTTGACCGTATCGGTCGCGACGGGGGCGGCTCCATTCCCTTCCTTGAGCGACTGGTACAGCATGCCGGAATCGCTCTTGACGACCCCCTTCTCACCGGCGGTCTTTTCAAGGAAGGTCTTTCCCGCAGCTGCCGCTTTTTCGCCCTGAGCCTTGCGGCGTGCGGTGGCAAGTTCCTGCGCCTTCTTGTTGTATTCGGCCAGCTCCACAGACGGTTTCTTCCCCTCGACGCTATCCGCGATACCCTGCTTGACATATTCAAACTCGGCGGGGGTAAGGCTGAAAACCGACAGGGAGCGGGCGACCATCAGGCCGATGGCATACAAGGTTTTTTCTTCTTCACTTTTTGGCCCCTCAGCGGCAAAGGAAGGGATGGCGATGAGTGCCGACAACAGGGCGGCAATGATGAGTTTACACATTTTTTTCTCCTGTTTATAAAATTTCCCGGTGGATGGGGTTTCACTGTGTTGGGGGGTACCGTCGCTCATTTTAAACTACGATTAACCTCAAACTGTTTCCTCTTGTCTTCTTTGGATTCCGCCGTAAAAGGATAAAGCAGACTGTTTCGCTTGGTGTCATCATCTTGCCAGTAGCGGTGGAAATCCTCAGGATTCTTATGGTCGAATGACTTCCAACTGCATCCGGCCAGCAGTGCTACTATCAGTAGTGTCACTATGTGAAGAGTGCATCTGGCTGACATTGCTGCCGTATCCTCCCCCAGAAAAGCCATAAACCGAAGTTGCCTTCATATCAACCAGAAACGGACACCTTCCGGTGCCCGTCTGTCATCGTTAGCGACCCGGTATTGCAATCAGGTATGGATCGGTGGCCAATGCTGAAAAGGTGTTCATCATATCAACCAGATACGGTATCCCGCAGTTCGCATGCGTTGTCGGTAGCTGACCGGCGTTGCAGGTATGTATGGTGACATTGGCGGCACCGTTCGCTGTCATCACCTGAAATGCCGTGGTGGTGTTGGCGTACGGTACGATGTCGTCCCCCGTGCCATGGAAGAGAATCGTTGGCGCCGTTGGTTTCCAGTTGTAGAGGTTGTTCTCCGCAATGGCCGCTTTGAGGACTGCTTCGCCACCACCGTTAAAGCTGTCCAGAAATGCCTGGTTAAACAGGCTGTTGGTTTTGATGCCGGGGCTGGAGGAGGTCACGCCCAACAGGGCGTTGACAGCACTAGAATTGTATCGCCCGGAGAAAAGAGTCGCCATCTGGTCGGTGTGTGCTGCTGTGAAATAATAGCTGATCTGGCTCGGCGTGTTGTAAATCCTGTCGTAGGACGAGGCCAGAAAAGCGGCTGTGGCGGGAGCATTAAGAGTGAGGGTGGCAACCTGCTTCTGCACGGTGCCGGTCATATCGTACGGTCCAGCTCCCGGTTCGGACGCCGTTACCGTAAATTCCGCTGCGAGCTCAAGCTCAATCTTCTTTTGGGCAGCCAGGGTGGCATAGCCGCCTTCCGAATATCCCGCAAGAAAGAGCTGGCCGTTGGTAGGCATCTGTATTTCAGGACGCGCCACAAAGTGCTTCGCTGCCCGGAGAAGGTTCACGACGGAGGAGGACAGGGTTTTTGCGTGCAGGTACGGGTGGGGCGTCGCTTTTGAATCGCCATACCCCAGATAATCGGGAGCGAGGGTGATATACCCGAAAGAAGCAATCGCCGCACCGGTCAGGAAGTATTCGGAGATGGTGCTGGTCGGCGCTTCCAGCGCATGGGAAATGGTCCCGTGCTGATAGCTCAGCAGGGCGCTTGGGCTGCTCTTCCCTTGCGGCAGGCAGACTAGGCCGGATGCATCGACAAGTGAGTTCGAAGTGTCGGGGGTTTTATAGGTCAGCTTGTAGCAGGCCACGCTGTATGTTGCGGCAGGGGGCGTAATGCCGATCGATTGGAGCGCCGAGGTGATGTGCTTTTTTAACGGTGTGCTGACAAGCACTGCAGCAACCAGGCTCCCCTCGCTCAAGGTTTCCGCTGTTCCGGCAGCTGGAGTGGCGGTCAGTGCGGCGGCCGGGATTTCTTCTGCGGCAGGTGTACTGACGGCTGCGGCACTGTCCCGATTGACCGCTGGTGTGTTGGTCGAAGTATCTGACCCGCAGGCGGAAAGGAGGAGGGCAATAATCAGGACCAGGACACAGTTACTACGGATGTTCTTATACATTGTCATTACCTCTTGATGCCACCGTGAACGGGGCGGTACGCATCCGCCTGTGGCGGATTTATTGTCCTGCGGTACTGCTGTGTTGCAGGATTTGCTACATGTCTGCTGCTGCGTCACACTGCAGTTGAACTCCAAGCAGTTTCTGCAGTGTGCCCTGATAGGAAAAGAGTGCCGCATGCCCGGTTTCTGTCAGCAGATAGTTGGTCTGCAGCCGACTGCCGCTCGTGTCCTTGCGGCTGGTGATATACTCCGCTGATTTGAGCTTTTTCAGGTGCGCTTCCAGATTGCCGTCGGTCATGTGCAGGTC
>CAIOXL010000056.1 GCA_903862245.1 uncultured Geobacteraceae bacterium
GCGTAGCAACACCAGGGGGTGGAGCATGAGAAATGTAGTTATTGTTGCAGCCGCGCGTACGGCTGTGGGGAGTTTTAATGGTGGTCTTTCTTCGGTGTCTGCTGTGGAACTCGGCAGAACCGTTATTGAAGCGGTTATGGAGCGGAGTGGTCTTGATAAATCCGCAGTGAATGAAGTCATACTGGGGCAGGTATTTCAAGGAGGCTGTGGCCAAAATCCGGCCCGTCAGGCTGCAGTAAATGCCGGACTGCCTGAATCGATTCCTTCCTATACCGTAAACAAGCTATGTGGTTCAGGCCTTAAAACAGTTGCTCTCGCGGCGCTTGCAATTGCAGCCGGTGATGCGGAGATCATAGTCGCTGGTGGCATGGAGAGCATGAGCCGGGCTCCCTACCTTCTGGATCACGCCCGAGGCGGATATCGCCTCGGCAATGGCACACTGGTGGATGCTGTCATAAAAGACGGGCTGACGGATGCTTTTAACGATATTCATATGGGAGTGACCGCAGAGAATATTGCCGCACGTTATCAAATTACACGCGAAGAGGCCGATCAGTTTGCTTTGGAGTCTCAGTTAAAAGCAGAGCGGGCTATCCAGGCTGGCAAATTCAAGCAGGAAATAGTGCCGGTAACAATAATGCAGAAAAAAGGTGCACCGATTATCTTCGATACAGATGAGTATCCAAGGGCCGGAACGACAATCGAGAGCCTGGCAAAACTTAAATCCGCCTTTCAAAAGGATGGTGTGGTGACTGCAGGGAACTCTTCCGGTTTAAACGACGGGGCAGCTGCGGTACTCCTCATGAGTCAGGAGGCAGCAGAAAACAGAGGAATCAAACCACTGGCCAGAATAGTCAGCTATGCGTCAGTCGGACTGGATCCCAAAGTGATGGGACTTGGACCGATTGAGGCGGTAAGAAAGGTACTGGCACGGGCCTCTCTGAAGCTCGAAGACATAGATTTATTTGAGCTGAATGAAGCTTTTGCTGTTCAGTCGATCGGTGTCATCAGGGAACTGCAGATTCCTGAAGATAAAATAAATGTAAATGGTGGTGCGATCGCGTTAGGGCATCCTCTTGGAGCGAGCGGGACGAAAATTCTGGTGACCCTTCTTTACGAGATGCAAACGCGAAATGTGAAATTGGGGCTTGCTACCCTCTGTATCGGTGGCGGCCAGGGTATTGCGATGATTCTTGAACGAAGCGCGGTGTAGGGGAGATGATGCTATGACCGAAGACGAAGTCTGCCGCAATGCTTTTGCAATGCCGATCAATAATCCGGCTTTTCCGCCAGGCCCTTATCGCTTTGTAGACCGTGAATATCTGATCATCAGTTATCGTACCGATCCTGCTTTATTACGGCAGGTGATCCCTGCACCGCTTCAATTCCTGGAACCGATTGTCAGGTTCGAGTTTATCAATATGCCGGACGCAACCGGTTTCGGCAGCTATTGCGAATCTGGTCAGGTAATACCGGTCAGCATGAACGGAGTTGTCGGCAGCTATGCACAC
>CAIOXL010000057.1 GCA_903862245.1 uncultured Geobacteraceae bacterium
GGACAAGTTTGAAGTGGTGACCCCCTCCGAAAGCATCCTGGCTGAACCGCCGGTCACCGTGGTGGACAAGGTTGCCGACAAACGGGGCACCCGGAAAGTGGCTGAGGAGTACCTGAAGTATCTCTACAGCGACGAAGGACAGAAGATCGCCGCCAAGCATTATTACCGGCCGATAAACACCAAGATTCCGACCAAGCTGGCCAAAGTCAAGCTGTACACCATCGACAAGGCCTTCGGCGGCTGGCAGAAAGCCCAGAAAACCCACTTCGCCGACGGCGGTACCTTTGACCAGATCTATACGCCGGCAAAATAGCAGCACTAAAAGCGGTTAAACACCGAGGCACCGAGACACAGAGAAAATCATACCGCACCGCAACCGATAGATAGAATACCAGCAGCCGGTATGGCGTAAGGCTGTGTAGTTATAATATTACTGGTTCTCTCTGTGTCTCCGTGTCTCAGTGTTAAAACAAGAATTGACCCGTTTCATCATGATCCCAAGCAAGAGGAAGTGCATGAGACTGACACCACCCGACATCCCCCCGGTACGTCAGCTCCGGCTCTCCCTCCCGCAGAATCCGCACACAGGAAACAACCATGAAATTCTTCAAGCGGCATAACAACGTCCTGCCCGGTTTCGGAGTGACGCTCGGTTTTACAATCTTCTACCTGAGTATCATCGTGCTGATTCCGCTCTCGGCGCTGGTGTTCAGAACCGCCGGCCTGACCTGGGGCGAGTTCGTCACAACTGTCACCGCTCCCCGGGTATTGGCCTCCTACAAGATAACATTCGGTGCGGCACTGGCTGCGGCGGTGATCAACTCCATCTTCGGCGTGCTGGTGGCCTGGGTACTGGTCCGCTACCGCTTTCCCGGCCGGCGGATCGTGGATGCACTGATCGACCTCCCCTTTGCCCTGCCGACCGCCGTGGCCGGCATCACCCTGGCTACGATCTATTCCCCCAACGGCTGGGTGGGGCGCTTTCTGGAACCGCACGGCATCAAGGTGGCGTTTACCCCGCTCGGCATTGTGCTGGCCATGACCTTCATCGGCCTCCCCTTTGTGGTACGTACCGTCCAGCCGGTGGTTGAAGAGATCGAAACGGAGCTGGAAGAGGCCGCTACCTGCCTCGGGGCCACCCGTTGGCAGACCCTGGTGCGGGTGATCTTTCCGCTGCTCACCCCGTCGATTCTGACCGGTTTCGCCCTGTCCTTCGCCCGTGGCGTTGGCGAGTATGGTTCGATCATCTTTATCGCCGGCAATATGCCGATGGTTTCGGAGATTACCCCGTTGCTGATCATCACCAAGCTGGAGCAGTTCGACTATCGGGGCGCCACAGCCATCGCCTGCGTAATGCTGCTGACGTCATTTACCCTGCTGCTGGTCATCAACCTGCTGCAGAAATGGAGCAGACGGTACGCTGAATAATTTTCACACCCCATCACGGGAAAAATGCACCACAGTACGGCGAGGTATTCATGTCTGCACCGATACATACAGTCCACTCAAACAAAAGCCCGACCGGTCGCGCCCAGACTGAGCCGCCGGTCGTCCGCTGGCTGCTGATTGCCGCCGCTCTGATTTTCCTGACCCTGTTTCTGGCCCTGCCGCTGGCCGCAGTTTTCAGCCAGGCGTTCGAGAAGGGGCTGACGGTCTATCTGGACGCACTGAAGGAACCGGACACCCTGTCATCCATCAAGCTGACGCTCATTACCGCAGCCGTGACCGTGCCGCTGAATCTGTTTTTCGGCGTCACGGCGGCCTGGGCCATCGCCAAGTTCAACTTCACCGGCAAGAACCTGCTGATTACCCTGATCGACCTGCCGTTTTCCGTGTCACCGGTTATCTCCGGCCTGATCTACGTGCTGATCTTCGGACTGCAGGGATGGATCGGCCCCTGGCTGCAGGAACATGACATCAAGATTGTCTTTGCCGTGCCGGGGATCATTCTGGCAACCATCTTTGTCACCTTTCCCTTCGTGGCCCGTGAACTGATCCCGCTCATGGAGGCCCAGGGGAAGGAAGAGGAGGAAGCGGCGCTGGTACTGGGTGCCTCCGGCCTGCAAACCTTCTTTCGTGTTACCCTGCCGAACGTCAAGTGGGGCATCATCTACGGGGTTATTCTGTGCAACGCCCGCGCCATGGGGGAGTTCGGTGCCGTTTCCGTCGTTTCCGGCCATATCCGGGGCATGACCAACACCGTGCCGCTGCATGTGGAGATCCTCTACAATGAGTACAACTACACCGCCGCGTTTGCCGTAGCGTCGCTCCTGGCCTTCCTGGCGCTGATCACTCTGATGGTCAAGTCGATCGCCGAGTGGAAGGTCCGGCAGCAGTTGGAAAATAGTTAAACTGTTTCTCGCTCCCCTCCTAATTTAGGAGGGGTTGGGGGTGGTAAGGTTCTGTCTTTGAATATGTTTTTAAAGATTACCGGCGACCACCCCTAACCCCTCCTTGAAAAAAGGAGGGGAACTGGAACCAAAATCAACAACATGCTGAATAATAAACAGCTGATCAGGTGACATAATGAGCATTGAAATCGAAAATATCGCAAAACAGTTCGGCACGTTCACCGCCCTTGGCGACGTCACCCTGTCCATCCCCTCCGGTGAACTGGTGGCGCTGCTGGGGCCGTCCGGTTCGGGTAAAACCACCCTGCTGCGCATCATTGCGGGGCTGGAAACTCCCGACAGCGGGCGGATCCTGTTCAACGGCACGGACACCACCCAGAGCCATGTACGCGACCGGAAAGTCGGCTTCGTGTTTCAGCACTACGCCCTGTTCAAGCATATGACCGTTTTTGACAATGTGGCGTTCGGTCTGAATGTACGGCCGAAAGAAACCCGTCCGACAAAAGAGGAAATCAGGGAACGGGTCAGTAAGCTGCTGCGTCTCGTGCAGCTTGAGGGGATGGCCGGTCGCTACCCGGCCCAGCTCTCCGGTGGCCAGCGTCAGCGCATCGCCCTGGCCCGCGCCCTGGCGGTGGAACCGCAGGTGCTGCTGCTGGATGAACCGTTTGGCGCGCTGGATGCCCAGGTGCGGGCCGAACTGCGCCGCTGGCTGCGTAAGCTGCACGATGAAATCCATGTGACCAGTGTTTTTGTTACCCACGACCAGGATGAAGCGCTGGAAGTGGCCGACCGGATCGTGGTCATGAACAGGGGGAAAATCGAGCAGTCCGGCACGCCGGACGAGGTATACGAACATCCGGCCAATCCGTTCGTGCTCAACTTCCTCGGCAATGTCAACCTGTTCCATGGCCGCCTGCAGCAGACCGGTGAGCAGCCGGGGGCGGGTGAAAATGCGGTGTCATACGTACGTTCCCATGATATAGAGATCGACCGGAGTCCGCAGGATTCAACCGCGCTGTGCGCCGAGGTCCGGCACATCCAGAAACTGGGGCCGGCGGTACGGGTCACTCTGGCTATTGCGGGGAGCCCCGAGCTGGTGGAGGCGGAGCTGACCAGGGACGTGTTCCAGAACCTGGGACTGCAGCAGGGCGAGTCGGTGTTTGTCCGGCCGCGTCAGGTCAGAGTTTTTGTGGAAGATTACCAGATTTAGGAGTCGAGTATGCCGAACAGTATCCCCGTACCAGCCGCCGGAGCCACCCCGGCCGAAATTCTCGCCGCCGGCATCGCTGCGGCCAACGGGCCGGTTGCCCTCGCCTGTTCCTTCTCGCTGGAGGATGTGGCCATTATCGATATTGCCTTCACGGCGGGGCTGACCCTGGGTGTTTTCGCCCTGGATACCGGTCGCTTGCATGAGGAAACCTATGAGGTTTCTGAAGCGTTGACCGCGCGGTACCCATTGACCATCGACTGGTATTTCCCCCGGCATGAGGAGGTGGAGGAGCTGGAGCGGGAAAAAGGGCTGTTCTCCTTCCGCGAATCGCTGGAAAACCGCCACGAGTGCTGCCGCATCCGCAAGGTGGAGCCGCTTGCCCGGGCACTGAAAGGAGTCGCGGGGTGGGTTACCGGCATGAGGCGCGAGCAGAGTGTCACCCGGAACGACCTGCACGCCGTTGAGAGGGACGGGCTGAACGGCGGCATCCTCAAGATCAACCCGCTGCTGGAGTGGAGCGAGCGCCAGGTGATTGAATACGCCCGGGAGCACCATCTCCCGGAAAACCGTCTTTACAAACAGAAATTCCGCTCCATCGGCTGCGCCCCCTGCACCCGGGCCATCGGCCCGTGGGACCATGTGCGGGAGGGGCGGTGGTGGTGGGAAAGCCCGGGGCAGAAAGAGTGCGGTCTGCACCGGCAATGAGTCGAACGCGGGTTGTCATCGCCATGAGCGGCGGGGTGGACTCCTCGGTCAGTGCCGCCCTGCTGAAAGAGCAGGGGTATGAGGTGACCGGGGTGTCGCTGCAGCTCTATGATCCGGTGCCGAGGGAACCGGGATGCCGGATGAAAACCTGCTGTTCCCTGGATGATGTTCTGGACGCCGGCCGGGTGGCCAACCGGCTGGATATCCCGTTCGAAGTACTGGACATGCGGGCCGAGTTCAAGGAGCGGGTGATTGATTACTTTATCGCCGAATATGCCGCCGGCCGCACCCCCAACCCCTGCATCCGCTGCAACGACCTGATCAAGTTTGATCTGCTGCTCGGGAAGGCGAAGGAGATGGGGGCGGATTTTCTGGCAACCGGGCATTATGCTCGGACAGCTGACGACAAGAACGGCATGAAACGGCTGCTCACCGGCCTCGATCCGGCCAAGGACCAGTCCTACTTCCTCTTCACTCTCTCCCAGGAGCAGCTGCAGCAGGTTATCTTTCCGGTCGGTATGCTTGAAAAAACGGGTGTCAGGCAGCTCGCAGCCGCATATAACCTTCCGGTTGCAAACAAGCACGAGAGCCAGGAGATCTGTTTCATTCCTGACAATGACTACGTGGCATTTCTGGAGAACCACGGCGTAGCCCAGACCCCGGGGGACATCGTGACGGTCGACGGGACGGTGATCGGCCGTCACGCCGGAGTACACCGCTATACCGTCGGACAACGGAAAGGGCTGGGGATCGCCTGGGAGCATCCGCTGCACGTTCTGGTCGTCAATACGGAAAAGAATCAGATTGTGGTGGGTGAGCGGGGAGAGCTGGCAACGTCCTCCCTGAGTGCGAGCCGGGCCACCTGGAGCAGCGCCCCGCCAGCTCAGGAGTTTCGAGCCGCGTGCCGCATCCGTTATCGGCACAAACCGGCCCCCTGCCGTGTGGTCATGGAGGGGGAGGGGCGCTTCTCGGTGTTCTTCGACACGCCCCAGTCGGCAGTAACACCCGGTCAGGCCGCCGTACTGTATGACGGTGCGTATGTCCTTGGCGGCGGCTGGATCGAGTGACCGGTGAACAGGACCCAAAGGATAAGGAGTAGAATCGATGACCAAAAATCTCACCCATTTACAGCAGCTTGAAGCTGAAAGTATCCATATCATCCGCGAAGTGGCGGCCGAATTCGGCAATCCGGTGATGCTCTATTCCATCGGCAAGGATTCGGCGGTCATGCTGCACCTTGCCCGCAAAGCGTTTTATCCGGCACCGCCGCCGTTCCCGCTCATGCATGTGGACACCACGTGGAAATTCCGGGAAATGATCCAGTTCAGGGACCGGATGGCCGCCGAATGCGGCCTTGACCTGATTGTCCATGTCAATGATGAAGGGGTACGCCAGGGGATATCACCCTTCAGCCATGGCTCATCACTCTATACGGACATCATGAAAACCGAGGGGCTGAAGCAGGCGCTCGACCGTTACAAATTTGATGCCGCCTTCGGCGGTGCCCGGCGGGATGAGGAAAAATCACGGGCCAAGGAACGGATCTTTTCCTTCCGCAGTGCCAACCATCGCTGGGACCCGAAGATTCAGCGGCCGGAGCTGTGGAACCTGTACAATACCCGGATCAAGCCGGGGGAGAGCATCCGGGTCTTTCCCATCTCCAACTGGACCGAACTGGATGTGTGGCAGTACATCCACCTGGAGCAGATCCCCATCGTGCCGCTCTATTATGCCGCGGTCAGGCCGGTGGTGGAACGGGACGGCATGCTGATCATGGTTGATGATGACCGATTGGAACTTAAACCGGGGGAAACGGTGCAGTACAAATCGGTCCGTTTCCGCACCCTGGGCTGCTACCCGCTGACCGCTGCCGTGGAATCGGAAGCGAATACGCTGCCCCAGATCATTCAGGAAATGCTTCTTACCCGCACGTCGGAGCGCCAGGGGCGCCTGATCGACCATGACTCGGCCGGCTCCATGGAGAAGAAAAAGCAAGAGGGGTATTTCTAATGGCACACCAATCGGAACTGATTGAGCAGGATATTCTCGCCTATCTCAAAAGCCAGGAAGAAAAATCCCTGCTGCGCTTTATCACCTGCGGTAGCGTTGATGACGGCAAGAGCACCCTGATCGGGCGTCTGCTGTGGGATTCCAAGATGGTGTTCGAGGACCAATTGCTGACGCTTGAGGCGGACAGTAAACGGGCCGGCACCCAGGGAGGAGCAATCGACTACGCCCTCCTGCTTGATGGCCTGCAGGCGGAGCGTGAACAGGGGATCACCATTGATGTGGCCTACCGCTACTTCTCCACAGACAAGCGGAAGTTTATCGTCGCCGATACCCCCGGCCATGAGCAGTATACCCGCAACATGGTGACCGGCGCTTCCACCGCCCAGGTGGCGGTGATTCTGGTGGATGCCCGCAAGGGGCTGCTGACCCAGACCCGGCGCCACAGTTTTCTGGTGTCGCTGGTCGGCATCAGGCACGTGGTGCTGGCGATCAACAAGATGGACCTGATTGAATATGATGAGGGGCGTTTTAACGCAATTGTCCGGGACTACCAGCAGTTTGCCGCACCACTCGGGTTTGCCTCGATTGCGGCGATTCCGATCTCCGCACTCAACGGCGACAATATTATTACGCCGAGTGCCAGTACCCCCTGGTACGGGGGACCGACCCTGATGGCGTATCTGGAAGGGCTTCAGCTGGCGGGGGACAACAGGAACCAGCCGTTCCGCATGCCGGTGCAGTGGGTGAACCGTCCCAACCTTGATTTCCGCGGTTTTTGCGGCACCATCGCCGCCGGTACCATCCGGCCGGGTGATGAGCTGCGCGTTGCCGCGTCGGGCCGCACCAGCCGGGTTGCGCGCATCGTCACCATGCATGGCGATCTGCCGGAGGCGACCGCAGGACAGGCGGTGACCCTGACGCTGGAGGACGAGATTGATATCAGTCGCGGTGACATGCTGACCGATCCGGCGGCTCCGCCGGCCCATGCCCGGCATCCGGAAGCACATCTGGTCTGGATGCATGACACCCCCCTGCAGCCGGGGCAGATGTACCTGGTCAAAACAGCCACCGCTCTGACGCCCGGCCGGGTTACCTCGGTGCAGTATGCGGTGGATGTCAATACGCTGGAGCAGAAGCAGCAGACCGCGCTCGGGCTGAACGAAATCGGGGTTGTCCGTCTGGAGTTCGACCGTTCGGTTTCGTTTGATCCCTATCGGCTGAACCGGGATACCGGCAGCTTTATTCTGATCGACCGTTTTACCAATGCCACCGTAGCCGCAGGAATGGTGATCGCCTCCGCTCCGCTGGAACTGCAGAAGGCACCTGATGGCGGACGCGGTCCGGAGTTGCCGGACGGGAACGGGAACCTCTCCGGCCGTATCAGCCTGGGGGACCTGTTTATTATCGGGGATGAGGGGAGTGTCGTTGACCTGACCGGAGAGCAGAACCGCATTGAGTTTGACGTTTCCGCCGGTTTTCTGGAGTTTATGGCACAGGGCAACCGGGTGCTGTTCCGGCTGCGCGATGTGTATCAGTTGGAGCCGGTGGCGCTGATGGCGTTCGAGCAGGGTCTGGACTTCGAGTTCAGCCGGGGGGGGGATGGCGTGAATATTGTGCTGTACCGCTGTGATGTGTCCGGAGTGGCGGCTGCCGGCGATGACGATACGGTTATCTAGTCCCCGGAACCCATCCGGTTACGGCTGCGGTTCAAGCGTATTCTGGAGGCGCGCCAGGGCGGTCCTCACCCGGGTTTCAAGCCGGTCACTGGGGATCCCCTGCGTCAGGCTGTTTACATCAGCCTGATACAGCAGCGCCTCTGTTTTAGCAGTCGTTGTCCCGATTTTGAGAAGATATACATCAAGACACCCTACCGATGCACCATCCACCAGATCTATCCGGGTCAGTTTGATCCCCATTTTGGCTGCGAGATCAGAGATATATTTCTGAATCATGGTCCTGCCTCCTGAGAAAATTTTGATTGGCAACGTATACAGATAATTTTTTTAATGAACAATAAAAAAATTGTGCAGGTGGTGCCGGCAGTATCGTCATGCCGCTGCGCACAACCGGGAAGGGGCAAATCTTTTTGACGCCGACCGGCCGGTGGGAGTACACTGACCGTCAAATTTGCCGTCATATTCTCATCTGACCATTACTACTAAGGGGCAATAATGCTGAATCGCGGAAGATTCGCCATCGCTTGTGCGCTGATCGCTGCACTGCTCGTCCTGTCCTCCTGCTCGCCGCTGGTGAATCTCCCGGGCACACGGATTCAGGAACCGAAAATTGAAAACGGTCATTTTGTTGCCGGTGACGGTGCGGTGCTGCCGATGCGTACCTGGCAGCCGGAAGGTACCCCCGCCCGGGCGGTTGTCGTCGCCCTCCATGGGTTTAATGATTACAGCAGTTTTTTTGCTGGTCCCGGGCGCTATCTGAGCAGCCGGGGTGTCGCCTGCTATGCCTATGATCAGCGCGGTTTCGGCGCTGCCCCGGGACGGGGGATCTGGGCCGGCACGGCGGCATATGCAAGCGACCTCACGTCGTTCACGGCAGAGGTCCGTAAACGTCATCCCGGGATTCCGCTCTATGTAGTGGGGGAGAGTATGGGGGGGGCGGTGACCATCGTCGCCATGACCGGAAACAATCCGCCCGGTGTGGATGGGGTTATCCTTGTGGCGCCGGCGGTCTGGGCGCGGGAAACCATGCCCTGGTATCAGCGGTGGCTGCTTGCTGTTACATCGCACACGGTTCCCTGGATGGAACTGACCGGCAAGGGGCTGAGGGTTTCCGCCTCAGACAACCGTGAAATGCTCCGCTCTTTCGGGAGTGATCCTCTGGTCATCAAGGCAACGCGCATTGATACCATGTACGGCCTCACCAACCTGATGGATGAAGCGCTGGCCCGGTCGGAGGGTCTGCGGGTGCCGACTCTGGTCCAGTACGGAAAAAATGATCAGGTAATACCGAAAGAACCGACGTTTTTGATGCTTGAAAAGATGCCGGCAGGTGCCCGAAAGGCGTTCTATGGGGAGGGGTATCACATGCTGCTGCGGGATCTTCAGGCGGAAAAGCCGCTGGCTGATATCGCCGCCTGGATAGCCGACCATCGCACACGGCTCCCCTACGGTTCGGAGCGCTGGGAATAATCCTCCCCGTTTTCCAAAGAGCGGGTAATCTGCTGTCTGCGGCATATTTCCGCATATAGAGTTCCCCGGTGAAACAGTTCAGCAGCACTCCCCTGCTCGGCAATCTGCCCCGACTTGAGAACAATGATCCGGTCGCAGTCGCGGAACGCTGATACCCTCTGTGAGACAATCAGTACCGTCCGCCCTGAATAGAACTTTCCGAGTTCGTTGAGGATCTCCTCCTCCCGTCCGGCATCTACCGCTGACAGCGGATCGTCAAACAGCAGGAGCGGCGGATTGCCGGCAACGGCACGGGCGATGGCGAGCCGCTGTTTCTGGCCGCCGGAAAGAGTAATCCCCTTTTCACCCACCCGGGTTTCGAACTTCTCCGGGAATGCTGCCACATCCTCAAGGAAGCCAGCCTGAGCGGCCGCTCTCTCCATCACATCCTTCGGCTGATCCTCCGCTACGCCGTAGCAGATGTTGTCGCCGACGGAGCGCGAAAAAAGGAATGTTTCCTGGGGCACATAACCGATCAGCCCCCTCAGGCTCGCCGTTGTCACCGTATTGATATCCCGGCCGTCCACAAAGAGCATCCCCGCCGATACCGGCAGCAGCCGGGCAATGAGGCGGAGAATGGTTGTTTTGCCGCTGCCGACCTCTCCGGTGATCCCCACGGTTTCCCCCGCCTTGATAGTGAAAGAGATCCCTCCAAGAATGTCCGTATCGCCGTACCTGAAGCGGAGGTTGCGCGCTTCGATACCCTGCAGGATGGCTGTAACCGGTTCTGCTTCGGGGTGGTCGGTTACCGCCGGTTCGGCCCCCAGTATTTCGCCCAGACGGGACATGGAGGCGGCTCCCCGCTGAGCCAGGGTCAGGATCCACCCCAGCACCGCAGTCGGCCAGACCAGCATTGCCAGATAGCCGCTGAAGGCGACAAAATCCCCCAGGGTGATGGTGCCGGCGATGACCAGCCGCCCCCCCATGAACAGCACTATAAGGGTCCCCGCTCCGGTGGCGGCGGCCATGACCGGGATGATGAGGCCGCGCAGCCGGGCCAGCCGCAGGTTGTGTTTGAGATAGCGCTCGGCGGTTTTGCCGAACTCCGCCTGAAAATGCTCTTCTCGGCAGTAGGACTTGATCAGGCGCACGGCAGATACCGTCTCCTCCGCCTGGCTGGACAGGTGCGCCAGCTCCTCCTGGGCCTGCAGGGAACGGTGAAAGAGGCGGTGACTGATTTTTTTTACGGTCAGCACCATCAACGGAAAAGGAACGATTGCCCAGAAGGTGAGCCAGGGGTGAATGCGAAGCATCATGGTCACGGTTGAACAGTAAACGATCACCGTGTTTATGGCGCTCATGGTGCCGAAACCGGTTAACATCCTGACGTTGGTCAGGTCGTTGGAGAAGCGGGACAGAATGTCTCCGCTGCGGCTGCTGGAAAAATAGCTGAGATCCAGCCGGGTCAGGCGC
The DNA here is from genome assembly GCA_903862245.1 of uncultured Geobacteraceae bacterium. GTDB lineage: Bacteria > Desulfobacterota > Desulfuromonadia > Geobacterales > Pseudopelobacteraceae > JACRCG01. The sequence continues at coordinate 10,875 of CAIOXL010000057.1, forward strand.
TGGAACAGGTCGTTGCGGATACGGAATTCGATGATGCGGGCGGCATTGAGGCTCAGGGTCCGGGAGAAAATGCGGGTCACACAGTGCAGGGCGGCCAGAACTACGATGATCAGGGCACAGGCGGCCGGAGACAGGCGCCCGTTCAGCGGCTGCTGCAGAGTCTCGATCGCCAGCTTCATGAACCAGGGGATCAGCAGCGCAAAGCCGTTGGTAAGAAGAAGAAACAGCGCTCCGCCGGCGTAACGCCAGCGGAGCGCTCTCAAATACGGAATGAGTCGGGCAAGTTCTTTGATAACGGTATCCTGGTTGAGTGTTCAGTCTGCTGCCCGGGAGGGTCTCATGTCAGCAGACAGTGATGGCGTCATCATACCAGTAATCGTAAAATTCCGCCACGCTGAATCAGCGGAATGCGGTTAGGATTGCTCCCGACCGGCTCACTTGCCTGCCTTCAGTACGGCTTTTATTGGGCGGATGTCACGGGAAATCAACCACCACAATTTCCATCCGGTTGGATTCCTGTGCAGCCAGCAGGGTGGCCCGAAGATCCGTACGATTACTGATATTCACACGGCGCATGAAGTCGGGGTAGGACTTCAGCAGTCGTTCAAAAAGCTCCTCATCCATAGCCTGTCCCCCGGTAGCCACGGCAACGCGGTTATGCAGAATAAGTATCTTTACGGGAACCCCCGAATGGAAAGCTTCATGCAGACCCAGATGCCCTGCGGCGGTGAAAGACCAGTCACCGGTTACGGCCCATGCTTTACGGGCACCTCCCTGAATAGCTCCGGCAGCCAAAGGGATGCTCCCGCCGTAATAGGTTGCTGCATCAATAATGCTATAGGGAGGAAACGCAAATAATGTGCTGGTGCCGGTGTCACCCATGATGAAATCAATCTTGCCGCGCATCTCCTTGAAGATATCAAAGACCGGCATATATGAACGGATAGTCGCCTGGAACTTGGGGGGGACACCTTCGGGGATTACAGGAAGAATAGGCCGGGCTATCCCCTTCCAGTCCCGGCCGGCCAGTTTCGCCTGGGCCACCTGATACGGATATTTCGTATTCATGGGAGCCAGGACGTGACGAAGAGGATCTCTTTGAGGAATGCCCCAGGGACGGGTGCTGACTGCTGCCCGGGGCGGCATGGTTACACTAATGGCAAGATCATCATCCTCCAGCAGCAATACCACGGGAAGCCCGATAGTTTCGGAACGGTCAAAGGCGGCAACAATCCCGTTGTACACATCTCCAGGTCCCAGACGCTGAAAGGGTACCCTCGTGCCGCTCACAAAGAGATCGACATCAAAGATGGAGTCGGAAGATTTCCCCTCTTTATCCGCAGCCACCAGTATGACCAACCCACCTTCGGTGCCCAGAGTCCACGCATCAATGAGGGCGTTTCCGGCCTTGGCCAGCCCGTGTGATTTCACTATTACCGCACTGCGTCGGCCTGCGAGAGACGCCCCCATGGCCATCCCCAGAGCCACTTCTTCGTGATAGTGATACGGGCGTTCATTTTTAGCAGCCGCCATCCATGCTTCATACAAAGCCACAGCACCGGTGGCAGGTACGCAGTTGACAACAGCGGCCCCGGCATCAACCAGTGCCTGTCCTGCCGCTTCGGCCATGGTCACTTGCGGCCTGGCTGTCTGCGCCGTAGCTGCTGACGGGATGAAAAAAAGAAGTATCAGTGCAAGGAAAATTCTGCTGCCACGGAAGTGCATGAGTTACTCCTTCTAGTTAAGGGTGTGTTTCAGTTCGGGTGGTTGCCATCATACCCGTTGTGCGCGGAGTTGACTGCCTCAAAGGTGGCAACATTCTCACTGTAGGGAATCAGGATTCACCATTAATCTCCCCGTATAGAAATGTAACTATTCCTTATTCTGCACGTCGTACAAGTTCCTGTTCAGTCAGCAGGTTATGCCGGTTCTCCAGACGGTCGATAAACAGAAGGTCCTGCAGGTGGTCAAATTTGTGCTAGGAAACGCGCGCCGGAAAGCCGGAAAACTCAACCTCCCGTTTTTCGCCATCCAGCGTCTGAAAACAGACACCGCCAGAAAGATGGCGTGGCACCAGGCCGCGCATGCCGGGGATGCTCCAGCATCCTTCCCATCGAAAAAATCAATATTTATGGAACGGTCAGCAGTAACAAAAAGTCCCACCAGAACCGTGTCTGATGGGACTTTACTGTCATAAAAATGCCGGCCTAAAAGGGGATGTCATCATCCTGGAACGGTGGTTCTTCATAGCTGCTGCCGCCGGTTTTGGGGGCCGAGGGGGTGTCACCGCTGCTCCGCTCTCCCTTGGCGGAAAGCATCTGCATCTTGTCTCCGACAATTTCCGTTGTGTAGCGGTCGTTGCCGCTTTTATCCTGCCACTTGCGCGTTTGCAGCCGTCCTTCAATATAGACGGTCTTCCCCTTGGCAAGGTATTCTCCGGCGATTTCGGCCAGTTTGCCCCACAGGGTTATGGTGTGCCACTCGGTGCGCTCCTCCCATTCGCTGGTCTTGCCTTTGAACTTTTCGCTGGTGGCAAGGGAAAAACTTGCTACCGCCTGCCCGGATGCGGTGAAGCGAACTTCAGGGTCTTTACCCAGGTTTCCTATCAGCATTACCTTGTTGAGACTGGCCATGATGTAACTCCTTGGTGTGTAAGGATAATAGAGGTGTGCCACGCGACGGGTCACACCCTCTTTGTGTGCCGGCGCAGAATACCTCAGAAGGTGCGCTTTCTCAACCTGAAAATCGTGCCGGATTATTTCTGCCCACCATACCGGCTCAAGTGGTATAATTCAGTCAGTGGTTCAACAATGTCAGCACCCTGTGCGGAGGGGAATTCCAGGTGAAACGAAACGGTTTGAAAGCGGTTATGATCACTGTGGTCCTGTTCCTGCTCTGTACCATCCCGGGGTGTACCGGGGGGCGTGAAGCGCCGGGCGGTGCGGAAAAGGGGGGACCGCTCAAAATATATTCTTATCAGAAAAGGAATTTTGCCATGAGTGAAAAAATAGTTAAAACCGAGGCGGAATGGAAAAAGGAGCTGACCCCGCAACAGTTTCAGATCCTGCGGAAAAAAGGAACCGAACAGGCCGGGACCGGAAAATATGCTTACAGTCATGATCAGGGGGTCTACCGCTGTGCAGGGTGCGGTCTCGATCTGTTCCGCTCGGCGGAAAAATTTGAATCCGGTACCGGATGGCCGAGTTTTTTCGCGCCGATCGCCCCTGAAAACATAACGACCACTGCTGATGACAGCCTGTTTTCCCGTCGGACCGAGGTTCTGTGCCGTCGCTGCAGCGGCCACCTCGGCCATGTTTTTGATGACGGCCCCAAGCCGACCGGGCTGCGCTACTGCCTGAACTCGGCAGCTCTGGAGTTTGTTGCCGGGGGGGAATAGCTGGCCGGAGGTCAGGCGTTGTTGACGGCGGCTTTCAGCAGCTGGCTCGGTTTGAAGCTGAGGATTGTGCGCGCCGATATTTCCAGTGTTTCTCCGGTCTGGGGATTCCTGCCGCGTCTGGTTTTTTTCTGCCGGACCTCAAATTTGCCGAAACCGGAAATTTTGAGGTCGTCGCCTGAAGCAAGACAGTCCTTGATCAGGGAGAGGACAGACTCCACAAGTTCGGATGACTCTTTTTTGGAAAAGCCGCATCTGCCTGAAACCGTTTCAATAATGTCTGCTTTCGTCATGCGTCGCCTCCGTGGGATTTCCGGAAACAATACACAATCAGCCCCGGGTATGCAAGCCGCCTGATGTAACAGAGGTATGCGGTCCCGCACAAACCGGGTCAGGTCCTGCCTGAAATCATTGACCTTCCACTCTGCGGGATTTATAACAAACCGATGCGTCTTCCTTTTACCACTCCACCATTACATAAACCGGTCTCGATCCGGCGGGATGTTTTCCGCCTCTCCATGCCGGTTCTGCTCTCATCCCTTTTCCAGCGGCTGGTGTCCATCGTTGACGTTTTCCTGACCGGCGGTCTGGGTGCCTCCGCCATCGCTGCCACCGGTCTGGGACAACTGCTGATGGTGACGACCATGACGGTGTTCTGGGGGCTCTCCACCGGGACAACGGTGGTGATTTCGCACCTGTGGGGCGCCGGACGGCGTGAAGATGCCGGGCGTGCGGCGTATGTGGCCTGTCTGGCCGGTCTGGTTATGACGGCGCTCTGTTCCCTGGCCGGTTCCTGCTGGGGGGGAGACATTGCCCGGCTGATGGGGGCGGCTCCCGATGTTCAGGCGCTGGCCGCCGAATATATCCGGCTGGTGTTCCTCTGGATGGTCTGGACCACCGGGCTGAATCTCCTCTCGGCCATCATGCATGGCGCCGGCAACACCCGCACCCCCATGGAAGCCATCATTCTGGTCAATATCCTCCATGTGCTGCTCGCCTGGCCGCTTATCTACGGCAGATTCGGGATACCGGCTCTCGGGGTCAAGGGGGCTGCCATCGCCATCAACAGCTCCGAATTCATCGGCTTTGCCTATCTGCTGATTCAGGCGCTGCGTAAACGGTACATCACGTTCAGCTCCCCGGACGTGCCGCTCTTCGGGAGAATCTGGAGAATCGGCTGGCCGGTGGCGCTGGAGCGTGTCGCCCAGCAGAGCGGCCAGCTGTTCTACTCCAGTTTCATCATCGCCTACGGCACGACCGCCTACGCCGCCCACCAGATCGGCCTTTCCATAGAGTCGCTCTCCTTCATGCCGGGGGCCGGCATGGGCATTGCCGCCGCGACACTGATGGGGCAATCGCTGGGTGCCGGCAAAATCCGCCGCGCCCGGATCAGCCACAACGAAGCGCTGCGACTGGCGGTGGGCGTCATGACAGTCATGGCGCTCATATTCTTTTTTGCTCCGCACCTGCTGATCGGCCTCTTCAGCAGCGACCCGGATGTGATCGAAAAAGGGAGCATGTTTCTCCGTCTGGTCGCTTTTGCCCAGGTGCCGCTGGCGATTTCATTCGTATATGCCGGCAGCCTGCGGGGTACCGGAGACACCTTTTATGTGTTTATCGTCACACTGGTTGCCATGTGGGGGATCAGGGTTGCGCTATCGTGGGTGGCGGCGAGCTGGCTGCATCTCTCCCTCTACGCCGTATGGGGGGTGTTTCTGATTGACTGGTATTTTCGGGGGGCGGCATTCGCCTGGCGTTATCACCGGCGGGATCTGCACGGGGTGGTGTTGTGAGAGTCTGAATATTAAACACAGAGGCACAGAGACACTGAGAAATCTTTAAAATTAAAAATAAAAAAGCCTTACACCATAAGAGTAGGCTTTCCTGCCGGGTTTTTATTCCAGTTGGTTACTTTGTTTAGATTTTCTCTGTGTCTCCGTGTTGAACCGGTTTTCAGATTTCAACCCTCCCGGAAACCCCTCAGATACTGCTGCCGCAGCTCCGGGGTGAATTTCTCTATGGCATAGCGCAGCATGGTGCGGGGCATGATCCGGCACTGCTCCTTCAGGAATTCCTCCGCCACCGCCTGATCACGTTTACCCACTTCGCGCAGCATCCAGCCGACCGCCTTGTGCATCAGATCCTCCCGATCCCCCAGCAGCAGTCGGGCAAGGGCAAGGGTGTCGTCAAAGCGGCCCCGCCGGATGAAATAAAAGGTGGCCAGTATGGCGATGCGGCGCTCCCAGAGGCTCTCTGAACGGGCCAGCCGATAGAGCGGTTCACTGCTCCTCCCCTCCAGAAAGGCACCCACGATATGCGGTGCCGAGATATCCACCAGGTCCCAGTTGTTGATCCACTCAGTATGATCCAGATACAGACGATACACCCGCTCCCGCGTGGCTTCATCACCGGTTTCAAAGGAGCGCACCAGTGCCAGCAGGGCAAAGAGCCGCTCTTCGTGAACGGGCGATCTGAGCAGCGGCATCACATCGTCGGCGGTTAACCCCCTGTACTCCCTGAGCAACCGCCGTGTATTCGGGACGCGTACCCCGATGAAGATGTCCCCGTGTCCGTACTGGCCGGGGGCGGTTTTGAAGAAACGCTGCAGAAAAAGAGCATCCTCGGGGCTGCCGAGTTCCTTAAGGCGAGTTTTGATTTCGGAAATGTGCACGCATTTTTCTCCCGGGGTCATCGTCTACGCCCGTTCCAGTCCGGCGAAGCGCACCATGAGTTTTTTCGGCCCGACCGAGTTGAACCAGACAACCGCCTTCTGCCCGTCACCTTCCCCTTCGATTTTCCTGATGGTGCCGATGCCGAACTTGCCGTGGCGCACGCGCATGCCGAGAAAAATGTCGCCATACTCCTCCGACGGTTCGGGAATGACCTGAATATCGTCCGGGTCCGGGAACTCCAACGCGGCAGCCAGATTGTGGGGAGAAGGGGGAGAGGACTGGGTGCGGGGCGCAGTAAAGCCGACCGTTTGACCGCCATACCCCATGGAGAAGGGCGCTCCCCCCCGCTCTCCCTCTTCCAGCAGTTCGGCCGGAATATCCTTGATAAAGCGCGACGGCGGGTTTTCCTGTTTCTGGCCGAACAGGTATCTCCGGCGGGCATTCAGCAGGTAAAGCCGTTCGCGGGCGCGGGTCATGCCGACGTAGCAGAGGCGGCGCTCCTCCTCCATGCCATCCAGATCATCCAGTGAGCGCACATGCGGGAAAAGCCGTTCCTCCATGCCGATCATGAAGACAGCCTTGAACTCCAGTCCCTTGGCGGCGTGCAGGGTCATGAGGGTAACCGACGACTGCCCCGCCTCCCCCTGCTCCAGGTCAGAAACCAGTGACACCTGCTCCAAAAATTCCGACAGTCCCGCTTCCGGGTTTTTTTCGCTGAACTCCTCGATGGCGGCCAGAAGCTGTTCCAGGTTTTCCAGCCGTTCGGCATCGTCCGGGTCACCGCTGTTTTTCAGCCGGTCCAGATAGCCGCTTTCCCGCATGACTGTCCGGGTCAGTTCCACCAGGCTGCCGGTTTCTTCCCGGAATCGTTCCATCAGAGAAACAAACAGGGCAACCTTGCCGCGCGGACCGGCGCTCAGCACTCCGCCGCCGGCGGCGTCACGCAGTGCCTCGAAGAAGCTGACGCCGCGCGTGCCCGCCTCCAGGGAAATTTTGTCAACGGTGCTGGAACCGATGCCCCGCGCCGGGACGTTGATGATGCGCTTGAACGATACTTCGTCCGCCGGGTTGTCCAGCACCCGCAGGTAGGCCAGGATATCCTTTACCTCCATGCGGGAATAGAAGCGGACGCCGCCGACAATGTGGTAGGGGAGGGCGCTGCTGACCAGCGCTTCCTCAATCAGACGGGACTGGGCGTTGGTGCGGTAGAATACCGCCATCTCATCCAGCGGCATACCCCGGCGGAGCAGTTGGGTAATCTCACGGTTGACGTAGTCGGCTTCTTCCCGGTCCGATTCAACCCGTTCGTAGCGGATCGGTTCCCCGATCGGATTTTCGGTCCAGAGGGTTTTCCCTTTCCGGCCGAAATTCTGTTTGACCACCTCCCCTGCCGCCGTCAGAATTGTGGCGGTGGAGCGGTAATTCTGCTCCAGCCGGATGATGGTGACGCCGGGAAAATCTTTCTCAAACTCCAGGATGTTGCGGATGTCAGCCCCGCGCCAGGAGTAGATGGACTGGTCGTCGTCACCGACAACGCAGAGATTTTTACGCTCCCCCGCCAGCAGGCGGATGAGGGTGTACTGCACCGGGTTGGTGTCCTGGTATTCGTCCACCAGCAGCCACTGAAACCGTTCCCGGTAGAAGGCGCAGACCTCCGGGAAGCGGGACAGGAGTCGGACGGTCTGGATCATCATATCGCCGAAATCGAGGGCGTTGCACTTTTTGAGGCGCTGCTGATAGGCGGCGTAAATCTCCACCACCCGCTGGTTGTAGGTGTCGCCAGGTGCGATGGCGCCGATATCCTCCGGGAAAAGCCCGCGGTTCTTAAAATCGTCAATCCGAGCGGAAACCGCTTTGGCGGCAAAGCGCTTTTCGTCCAGGTCCATTTCGGCAATGACGTCCTTCAGAAGCCGTTCGCTGTCGCGGTCGTCATAAATGGCAAACGTGGATTGAAAACCGAGGTGGTGGATGTCGCGGCGGAGGATGCGGCCGCAGGCGGCGTGAAAGGTGGAGATGAGCGGCAGGTCGCCCCCGCCCAGCAGTTTGCCGACCCGCTCTGCCATTTCCCGCGCCGCCTTGTTGGTGAAGGTAACGGCCATGATGTTCCAGGGGCGTACCCCCCGCTCCCGGATCAGGTGGGCGATGCGGTTGGTGATGACGCGGGTTTTGCCCGATCCGGCGCCGGCCAGGATCAGCAGCGGCCCCTCGCCGTGCAGCACAGCTTCCTTTTGGGGGGGGTTGAGGTGTTTCAGTAAGTCCATATGGTTTTTTCTCGTTATGTTTAGATGCTGCCTACACGTTATGGGGGTCACCTTCAATTGGCATCTGTTACGTACGGATCTCCCGGAAAACTACTTCACCCTGCAGGAGAAAGTGGTTGCAACAGCGTCAAGCTGAAACTGCTGGTTCGCATCAAATTGAATCTTCATTGCGCATCCTTGTCTGTTGCGGTGTAGGCTTGGTCAGGGCGATTAACACTATCCGGATAGCGCAATGTGAGTAGCCCCTCGGTAACCATGAGTGTCAGGTGTCTATTTCTGATGTTATGTTGGCTTCTATTGAGCAAACGCGACAACTCTTCAGCCGATAGATAGCGACCTGTGCACAAGCGGAAAATCACCTCTCTAACAAGAGAAACCGGTGCCTTTCCTTTGCTGGATACTGGTTCTGCAAGTTTTTGCAGCTCAACGTTTACCTCATCCAAATGAGAGGAGTCTCCCGGCAAACGTATGGAGTCCTTGTCTGACTGTAATGTGTCAAAGAGCGTAGGGGCAGTAATGCCGCCCCCGCTTAAGTAGTATCTGCTCCAGCGGCGCCGGTTATCGGACTCCAGCACTCCAAGAGTGCAGAGCCCTTGCAGCATCCTGGTAATCTCGACCGGATGATCGGTCAGCAACTCCTGAAGCCGTGTATTTGAAACCTCATTTTCAAGGTGTGCGGTGGCAAGCGCCTGCAACTCAGAAGGTGATACGTTGTTTTCGATAAAACGCGCTGAATAGCGTTCCTTCAACGCTGATAACGTTTCATCGGGGATGAGGCTAACCATGGCGCTATAAGTTTCCCAAAAGCTTCGAGGGAAGCCGCCTTTGGCAGACTTAAATTCCCAGTCGGTTGTTTCACCAACTCGGGCAGCCCCAAGTATTTTATCGAGCAAATCAGGAGACATGTGCGTATGCCCCTTACACTGTCTTAAAGCTGGTGACGCCGACAGTCTTACTCAGAGGCTGTTCCTGCCGTGTATCTCCGACTATGTCATGGGAGGTAAGGTCAAGTTTTTCGGGTTGGTCTGTCATGGTTTGTTCCTCTGTTCGGATATGGAAAGTCGGGTTCATCATACGGGTGTGTAAAAGAATGGATGCGAAGCTACTATAAATCTCTGCGGTACACAAGAAAACAGCAGCATAAAACCTGATTACGAAATGGTAATCCATCTGCGGACAAGAAACATTGCTAAAGCTTGACAGGGAATACCACATTTTAAAACATTGGTTCTGAATTGTAAAAATGGTATTGCATTCTGGGCAATCTCTCTGTAAAAGGTTTGAGCAGAGTGAAATTTTGTTTGCCGTTGTTTTGGTCGCGATAATAACAGTCGATTTTTTTTGGAGGTGGCGGATCATGGCGGTTGTCTGTACAAGCATAGAAGAGGCGCTGGAGGGGATTCGTGATGGTGCCAGTATCATGGCCGGCGGTTTCGGACTGGTGGGTATTCCGGAAAAGCTGATTCAGGGGCTGCGCGAGTCCGGAGTGTGTGACCTGACGGTCATTTCCAATAACTGCGGCGTGGACGGCTGGGGGCTTGGCATTCTCCTTCAGAACAAACAGATCAGAAAAATGGTCTCCTCCTACGTCGGCGAAAACAAGGAGTTCGAGCGGCAGTATCTGGCGGGCGAACTGGAGGTGGAGCTGGTGCCGCAGGGAACCCTGGCGGAACGGATCCGGGCCGGCGGTGCCGGCATTCCCGCCTTTTACACTCCTGCCGGCGTCGGCACTCCCATTGCGGAGGGGCGCGAGACACGGCTTTTCGGTGCCAAGGAGTACCTGCTGGAAACCGGTCTGACCGCTGATTTTTCGATTGTAAAAGCCTGGAAGGGGGACCGTTTCGGCAATCTGGTCTACCGCAAGACCGCCCGTAACTTCAACCCGATGATGGCGGCCGCCGGTAAAATCACCATCGCCGAGGTGGAGGAACTGGTGGAGCCGGGTGAACTCGATCCTGACCAGATTCACACCCCCAGCATTTACGTACAGCGCATCATCGCCTGCAGCGGCCATGAGAAGCGGGTCGAGCGCCGCACCGTGCGGAAATAGAAAGGAGCTACCATGGCATTGACGCGCGAAGAGATGGCCCAACGGGCTGCGCAGGAAATTGAAGACGGCTATTACGTCAACCTGGGGATCGGTATGCCGACCCTGGTGGCAAATTATATCCCCGAGGGGAAACGGGTGGTGCTGCAGTCCGAAAACGGTCTGCTCGGTATCGGCCCCTATCCGGCCGAGGAGGATCTGGACCCGGATCTGATCAACGCCGGCAAGGAAACCATCACGATGATTACCGGCTCCAGTACCTTCAGCAGCGCCGAGTCCTTTGCCATGATCCGGGGGGGGCATATCGACCTGGCTATTCTGGGGGGGATGGAGGCTTCCGCTTCGGGCGATCTGGCCAACTGGGTAATCCCGGGCAAGATGGTCAAGGGGATGGGGGGCGCCATGGACCTGGTGCACGGTGCCAAGCGGATCGTGGTGTTGATGGAGCATTGCAATAAGCTGGGGGAAACAAAGATTCTCAACAGCTGCACCCTGCCGCTGACCGGCAAGGGGGTGATTAACCGGATCATCACCGACCGGGCGGTGCTGGACGTCACCCCGGAAGGGTTGCGTCTCGTTGAGGTTGCTCCCGGCTATACCCCCGCTGATATCCAGGCCTGCAGCGAACCGAAGCTGATTATGCCGCTGGCGCTTTAATTATTTCGCACCAAACCCCTCTAACTCTCCTCTTAAGAGGGGAAACTTCAAGGCCTCCCAAAAGACCCGGTCATCGGCCGGGTCTTTTGTTTTTTGCCGATTGCGTAAAATGTACTCATTCGTGTGCGATAATTACTCATAAACGGTTGTGCGTGCTCTGCCGCTTTCTGCCGATGGTCGCGGGTATAACGGCTAACTAGCTAACTTATAGAGGCGGCACCGGTGGCAGTATCGGTCGGTATCAGGTGTGGCACGTTCTCTGCTAATGAAATCTGCCCGCACCATGTGCGGATCACACATAAAAAGAAAATGTACAAGGGTTCCCCCATGAAAAGCAACGGACTACCGGTAAAACAGGGCCTTTACGATCCCCAGATGGAACATGACGCATGCGGCGTCGGTTTTGTTGTCAATATGAAAGGCAAGAAGTCACACGAGATCGTCAGTCAGGCTCTCGAAATCCTTGTCAATCTTGATCACCGCGGTGCCTGCGGATGCGAACCGAATACGGGGGACGGCGCCGGAATTCTTATGCAGATGCCGGATCGTTTTCTCCGTTCGGTCTGCGAACCGCTTGGTCTGGAGCTGCCGGAACCGTTTCATTACGGTGTGGGCATGGTGTTTACCTCGCCGAAAGCGACCGAGCGTAACAGTGCCCGCCATATACTGGAAAAGATTCTGGTTGAAGAAGGGGTTGAACTGATCGGCTGGCGCAATGTGCCGACCGACAATTCCTCTCTGGGGAATACCGCCTGGGAAGGGGAGCCGATGGTGCGGCAGCTGTTCCTCAAACGCCCGCTTGACTGTGCCGATGAACAGGCGTTCAGCCGCAAGCTGTATATCATCAACCAGCGGGCGACCAACGAGATCCGCCGCGCCGGCGTTGACGAGAACTGGTACGTCTGCAGCCTTTCCACCCGGACCATAATCTACAAGGGGATGCTCATGCCGGTTCAGGTTGACCGGTATTTCCCGGAGCTGCGTGACCCGGCCATGGAAAGCGCCATCGCCCTGGTGCATTCCCGCTTCTCCACCAATACGTTCCCCAGCTGGGATCGTGCCCACCCCTATCATTTCCTGGCCCACAACGGTGAGATCAATACCCTGCGCGGTAACGTCAACTGGATGAACGCCCGCCAGAACCATATTACCAGCGAGCTGTTCGGCGATGACGTAAAGAAGCTGCTGCCGATCATCAATACCGGGGGGTCCGATTCGGGCATGTTCGATAACTGTCTGGAGCTGCTGGTCATGAGCGGCCGCTCCCTCCCCCATGCCATTATGATGATGGTTCCTGAACCGTGGGAAAATCATGCCGGCATGAGCGAGGAAAAACGGGCTTTTTATGAATATCACTCCTGCCTGATGGCGCCGTGGGACGGTCCCGCTGCTATCGCCTTTACCGACGGCCGCAGCATCGGGGCGGTTCTTGACCGTAACGGCCTGCGTCCTTCCCGCTACTACATCACCAGTGATGATCTGGTCATTATGGCTTCGGAAGCGGGGGTTCTGAAAATCGAACCGGGCCGCATTCTGAGCAAGGGGCGGCTCCAGCCGGGGCAGATGTTTCTGGTGGATACGGAGCAGGGGCGCATCGTACCGGACGGAGAGATCAAACAGGAACTGGCGGCAGCCAATCCATACGCCGCGTGGTTGCGCGATAATTACGTCCTGCTGGAAGACCTGCCGTTCGCAACCGGGATGCATTTGCCGGATCAGGGCAGTCTGGTTCAGCGCCAGCAGGCCTTCGGCTATACCTACGAAGATCAGCGTGTTGTTCTTGGACCGATGGCGGTCGACGGCATGCAGCCGCTTGGCTCCATGGGGACTGATACCCCGCTGGCGGTGCTCTCCAGCAAGAACCAGATGCTGTACAACTATTTCAAGCAGCTGTTTGCCCAGGTAACCAATCCGCCCATCGACCCGATCCGTGAAGAGATTGTCACCTCCACGATTACGTTGATCGGTTCGGAAGGGAACTTGCTGGAACCGACTGCGTCCAACGCACGGCGAATCAAGCTGGACAGCCCGTTCCTGTGCAATCAGGAGTTGGAGAAACTGCGGCAGATTGACCGCCCCGGCTTCAAGTCCGCGACGCTGTCGCTGCTCTTCCCGGTATCGCGCGGCGCTGCGGCAATGGAAAGAGGACTGGAGGCACTGTTTGCGGCCGCCGATGTGGCGGTGGAGGCGGGGAGTAACATCCTGATCCTTTCCGATCGCGGTGTCGATGGCGACAATGCTGCTATTCCGGCGCTGCTGGCGGTTTCCGGCCTGCATCACCATCTGGTTGCCAGCGGCACCCGCACCCTGGTCTCACTGGTGCTGGAATCGGGTGAGCCGCGCGAAGTGCATCACTTTGCCGTACTGCTCGGGTACGGCGTTAATGCCATCAACCCCTATCTGGCTTTTGAATCACTGGATGACATGATTCTGCAGGGTATGCTTCCGGGGCTCGATCACAAAAAAGCGGTCAAGAACTTCATAAAAGCCTCCATCAAGGGTGTGGTCAAGACCATGGCCAAGATGGGGATTTCCACCGTGCAGAGCTATCGCGGCGCCCAGATCTTCGAGGCGGTCGGTCTGCATCAAACAGTGATCGACCGCTACTTCACCTGGACACCGTCGCGCATCGGCGGGACCGATATTGACGGCATTGCCCGGGAGCTGATGGAGCGCCACGCACGGGCCTATCCGGAGCGGGTGGCCCCTGAAGCGGCTCTCCCAGCGGGAGGCGTGTACCAGTGGCGCAAGGACGGCGAGGAGCACCAGTACAATCCGCTGACCATCACCTCCCTGCAGAAGGCGACCCGCACGGATGATTATCGGGAGTTCAAGGTGTTCTCCTCACTGATCGACGACCAGAACACGCGTCACTACACCCTGCGCGGCCTGCTGAACTTCAAGGATAACATGCCGTCAGTACCGCTTGACGAGGTAGAGCCGGTTGAAACGATTATGCGCCGATTCAAGACCGGTGCCATGTCCTACGGCTCCATCAGCAAGGAGGCTCACGAAGCGCTGGCGATCGCCATGAACCGCATCGGCGGCAGATCCAACACCGGCGAGGGGGGCGAAGATCCAGAACGCTTTACCTGGACCAACGAACAGGGTGACTCAAAAAACAGCAACATCAAGCAGGTGGCATCGGGACGCTTCGGGGTTACCAGTGAATACCTGACCAATGCCGGCGAACTGCAGATCAAGATGGCCCAGGGGGCTAAACCGGGTGAGGGGGGCGAACTGCCCGGCCACAAGGTGTATCCATGGATCGCCAAAACCCGCCACACCACGCCGGGTGTCGGTCTGGTCTCGCCGCCGCCGCACCATGATATCTATTCCATCGAGGATCTTGCTGAGTTGATCCACGACCTGAAAAACGCCAACCGGCGCGCCCGCATCAGCGTCAAGCTGGTGTCTGAAGTCGGCGTCGGCACGATTGCCGCCGGGGTGGCCAAGGCTCACGCCGATGTCGTGCTGATCAGCGGCTACGACGGCGGCACCGGAGCATCGCCGATCTCCAGCATCAAGCATGCCGGCCTTCCCTGGGAGCTCGGTCTGGCCGAAACACATCAAACGCTGCTGCTGAACAATCTGCGCAGCAGGATTATCATTGAAGCGGACGGCCAGTTAAAGACCGGTCGCGACGTGGCCATTGCCGCTCTGCTCGGTGCGGAGGAATTCGGGTTTGCCACCGCTCCGCTGGTGACGCTGGGATGCGTCATGATGCGGGTCTGCCACAGCAATACCTGCCCGACCGGTGTTGCCACCCAGGACCCGGAACTGCGCAAAAATTTCAGCGGCAAGCCGGAGTATGTGGTCAACTTCATGCGCTTTGTCGCACAGGAACTGCGTGAGATCATGGCCCAGCTCGGTTTCCGCACCCTGAACGAAATGGTCGGACGGTGCGACGTGCTGGAGGCTAATAAAGCGGTCAATCACTGGAAGGCCCAGGGGCTTGATTTCTCAAAAATACTGTATCAGCCGAAAGTGGCGCTGAATGTGGGCCGGTACTGCACCGAAAAACAGGACCACGGGCTGGAGAAATCCATCGATATGAGCACCCTGCTGGACCTGTGCCAGCCGGCCATCGAGCGGGGCGAAAAGGTCAGTGCCGAATTGCCGATTACCAACGTTGACCGGGTCGCCGGGACCATTCTTGGCAACGAGATCACCCGCCAGCACGGCGCCGCCGGTCTGCCTGACGATACGGTTACCCTCACGTTCAACGGTTCCGCAGGGCAGAGCTTCGGGGCATTCATACCGAGCGGCATTACCATGAAGCTGTCGGGCGACGCCAATGACTATCTGGGCAAAGGGCTGAGCGGCGGTAAAATTATGGTGTATCCGCCGGTCGGCTCAATTTTTAAGGCGGAAGAGAATATCATCGCCGGCAATGTGGCGTTCTACGGGGCAACCAGCGGTACGGCGTATATCCGTGGTATGGCAGGCGAGCGGTTCTGTGTGCGCAACTCAGGGGCCGATGCGGTTGTTGAGGGGGTAGGCGATCACGGCTGCGAGTATATGACCGGTGGCACAGTAGTTATACTCGGCCAGACCGGTCGCAATTTTGCCGCCGGTATGAGCGGCGGTGTTGCCTATGTCTTTGACGCAGAGGGCGATTTTGCCTCCCGCTGCAACGGGGAGATGGTCGGTCTGGAACAGCTTGATGTCGCCGATGCCGCGATCCTCAAGGGGATGATCGAAAAGCATGAGGAACACACCGGAAGCTCACTGGCTACGATGATGCTGATCAATTGGCAGAATGTCCTGCCGCAGTTTGTCAAGGTGATGCCGGCTGATTACAAACGGGTATTGCAGGCGCTTGACCGGGCACGGGCTGCCGGTCTCAGCGGCGATGATGCACTGGCCGCAGCGTTTGAAGAAAACTCGCACAGCGGCGGGCACTGAACCGATTCTACCCATCACTTCCTTCCTGTAGCAGGGTGGAGGCGGGACGTACTACTACTAAAGACAGCTGATACAGGGAAATGACTTATGGGAAAACCGACTGGATTTATGGAATATATTCGCGAAGTGCCGGCTGATCGACCGCCGCTGGAGCGTATTAACGATTGGGACGAATTCCACCTGCATATGCCGGTTGAGCAGCTGCGCACCCAGGGTGCCCGCTGTATGGATTGCGGTGTTCCGTTCTGCCACAGTGGGGTGCTGATCAGCGGCATGGCCAGCGGCTGCCCGATCAACAATCTGATCCCCGAGTGGAATGACCTGGTTTATCGCGGCCTGTGGCACCAGGCATTGGACCGGCTGCTTAAAACCAACAACTTTCCGGAGTTTACCGGACGGGTCTGCCCGGCTCCGTGTGAAGGGTCCTGCACACTGTCGAGTATCGATCCGGCGGTGACCATCAAGAACATCGAAGTCAGCATTATCGAGCGCGGCTTTGATGAAGGGTGGGTTGTCCCGGCACCTCCTGCCGCCCGTACCGGGAAAAAAGTCGCCGTGGTCGGCTCCGGCCCCGCAGGACTTTCGGCCGCTGCCCAGCTGAACAAGGCCGGCCACAGCGTGACGGTCTTTGAACGGGCCGATCTGCCGGGCGGCCTCCTCATGTACGGCATCCCCAATATGAAACTGGACAAGCGTCAGGTGGTGCTGCGCCGTATTGCGTTGATGGAAGCCGAAGGGATCACCTTTGTCTGCAATACCGAGGTTGGGGGGGAGAGCCTCCCGACAGCGCAATTACGCCGCAAATTTGATGCGGTGGTGGTGACGACCGGCGCTACCCTGCCGCGCGATCTTCCCATTGAAGGGCGCAGTCTGAAAGGTATCCATTTTGCCATGGAATTTCTGACGGCCAACACCAAAGCACTCCTGAACGGCACCGATGATTTCATCTCAGCCAAAGGGAAGGATGTTATTATTATCGGGGGGGGTGACACCGGGACCGACTGTGCCGGCACTTCGCTTCGTCATGGCTGCAATAGTGTCACCCAGCTGGAAATCATGCCCCGCTCCCCGGATGAGCGTGCGGCTGACAACCCCTGGCCGGAGTGGCCGAAAACCCACAAGGTGGATTATGGTCAGGAAGAGGCTGCCGCCAAGTTTGGAGCCGATCCTCGTGTGTTCCTGACCACCGCCACCCGGTTCGAAGGGGATCAGGATGGAGCGGTCTGCGCAGTTCATACGGTTGAGGTCGTCTGGGAAAAGAATGAGAAGGGGCAGTTTATCCCGCGTCCGCTTCCCGGTACCGAGCAGGTCCGCCCCGCTCAGCTGGTGCTGCTGGCCATGGGTTTTCTGGGGCCGGAGCAGCCGCTCATCGACTCCCTCGGGCTTGAACGGGACCCGCGCAGTAACATTAAAGCGGAGTTTGGAGCGTACAGTACCAGCATTCCTGGTATTTTTGCCGCCGGCGATTGCCGTCGCGGCCAAAGCCTTGTGGTGTGGGCCTTTAACGAAGGGCGCGGGGCGGCTCGCGAATGTGATCGCTACCTGATGGGGGGGAGCGAACTGCCGTAAGGGGCTCGCAAACAGCTCCGGCAGGGACGGTTACAGATCAAATACGTAACATGTGCGGCGACGAAGCCCGCCCGACTCTGTCGGGCGGGCTTCGTTTTGTATACAAAATATCTCCCACGTAATTTTCATAATACTTAAATAGCTTTTGTGAAAGTATAATAGCTTGCATCTTGTCATGGATTTGATGTAGAAGACGTCACAGCGCGTATAAAGTTGACATTTACGCCAAGGTGCAGCCCGGATTTTTCGAGTATCAATGAAAGTGAAATATGCTGTTACTAAGCGTGCAGGAGTCGGTTCATGCTGATAGTTGTCTGCATCAAACAGGTCCCGGATACAACCCAGGTTCAGATTGATCCGGTGACAAACACCCTGGTCCGTGATGGTATTCCCTTTATCGTCAACCCGTATGATACCCATGCCCTGGAAGAAGCTCTGCGCCTGAAAGACCGTTTCGGCTGCAGGGTCGCCGCTATTTCCATGGGGCCTCCCAATGCGGAGGGGACGTTAAAGAAGGCGCTTGCCCTGGGGGTTGATCACGCCATACTGCTGTCTGACCGGGTTTTTGGCGGTGCCGATACGCTGGCGACCAGTAATGTTCTGGCTGCTGCCATCAGCAAACTGCATGCGGAAGTAGATGAGGTTGCCCTTGTGTTGTGCGGCAAACAGACGATTGATGGCGATACTGCCCAGGTCGGTCCGGGAATTGCCAGCCGCCTTGATTATCGCCAGTTGACTCTGGTGGACAAAATAATCAGCCTTGACTTTGCTGGCAAAAAAATCCGAGTCAGCCGCAAGCTGGAGGGGCGTCACGAGGTTGTCGAAGCTCCGCTGCCGGCCATGCTGACCGTCGTTCGGGAACTGAACAGGCCGCGCTATCCCAAGGTGCAGATGCGCCTTGAAGCGGCTGAGGCCGTTGTCGAAGTATGGAATAACAAAGTTCTCGGACTTGATGAACAGAAAATCGGCCTGAAAGGTTCTCCCACCTGGGTATCAAAAATATTTTCTCCGGAGCGCGACAAAGGGGAGATTATCGGTGACGGCTACGCCGACCCGGCAGGGACGGCGGCACTGTTGATAGACAAACTGATGGCGAAGGATATGTTACCGTTATGACCGATTCCAAACCGAAGCCCAAGAAACCCCGCGGCGTTGCCCGTCTGCTGGACGGCAAATGCATCGCCTGCGGCGCACGCTGCCAAAGTTCCTGCCCGGTAAACTGCATCGAGATGACTGAAACCGGTGAGCCGATCGTTGAAACGGCCAAGTGTATCGGCTGTCAGAAATGCATCAAGATCTGTCCGGCGGTCGCTCTGGAGATGTTTTTCACCGATGAGGAACTGAAAATCCTCGCCGAACTGGCCGCTGCGGCCGGAGGAGCTGTTGTTGTTGAGGAGCAGGATGAAGAGGCGGCGGCTCTTGCCCGGAAACTGGCGGAATATCGCGGCGTCTGGGTCTTTGTGGAACAGACCGAGGGAGAACCGGCCAAGGTTTCCTGGGAACTGCTCGGTGTTGGTGCCGGTCTTGCCTCAACGTTGGGCGTGGAACTCTGTGCCGTGGTACTCGGCGAACAGGTCGAGCACCTATGCAGTGAGGCCTTTGCCCATGGCGCCACCAAGGTCTATCTGCTTGATGCTCCGGTGTACAAGCATTATCGCACTGAAGCGTATGTGGAGGGGTGCTGCCACCTTATTGAAAAATACAAGCCGGAGATCATCCTTATGGGTGCCACCGGCATGGGGCGTGATCTTGCCGGAGCGATTGCCACCAGGGTGGCAACCGGCCTCACCGCCGACTGCACCGGCCTTGCCATTGATGACAAGCGGAACCTGATGCAGACCCGTCCCGCCTTCGGCGGGAATATCATGGCGACGATCATGTGCGACAAATACCGTCCCCAGATGTCCACCGTGCGTCCCAATGTTATGCCGATGCCGGAGCGGGTAGCCGGGGCCGGGGGGACCATCATCCGTGACCCGTTCACTGTCCCGGAAGAAAGCGTTTTAACCAAAGTCATAGAAATCATACGAGATTCGCACAGCAAAAGCGCCGTCGACATCACCGGTGCCGAGTTCATTGTATCCGGAGGCCGCGGCATGATGGCACCGGAGAACTTTGCCCTGCTGCAGGAGCTGGCTGACGAACTTGGCGGGGTGGTCGGCGCTTCCCGCAGTGCGGTGGATGCCGGCTGGATGCCGGGTGATCGCCAGGTAGGCCAGACCGGTAAGACGGTTCGCCCGAAGATTTATATTGCCTGCGGCATTTCCGGAGCAATCCAGCATCTGGTCGGCATGCAGGATTCCGATATGGTTATAGCCATCAACCGTGACAGCGGCGCCCCGATCTTTGAAGTTGCCACCTACGGCATCGTTGGCGACCTGTTCCAGATAGTCCCGGCGATTACCGCGAAAATCCGCGAATTGAAACAAAAAAATACATAGTCCGCCACTGAGATACGGTCAACACCGGGAAAACCATTACATCCACAAACTGGTCAGCTTTTGCGGTACGTCGATAATGACCGTTTTTCCTCCGTATCTTACTGGTGAAAATTGAGGTTCCTGAAATGACGCCCAACCCAACTGTATTTGCCACGCTTCTGCTTGTTTCTCTGGCGGTTTTTGCCTGGGGGTGCTGGAAACGGCTCAGCCTGATTTCGCTGGGCGCACCGGAAAACCGTTTTGACAACATTGGAACCCGATTCGGGGAGATGCTGCTGTACGCCTTTGGCCAGAAACGTGTTGTCGCCAAGCCGTTCGGCATTAACCACTTCATCATCTTCTGGTCGTTTCTGATACTGATGGTGGCAAACACTGAATTCATCCTGAACGGACTTCTCCCCCATACGATCAAGCTCATCAGGCTCCCCTTCGAGCTGTATGTGCCGCTCGCCTTCATGATTGACATTGCATCCCTGCTGGCTCTGATTGCCGTCACGGTGGCGGCGGTGAGACGGCTCGTTGCGCCCCCCTACCCGGAGGCGCGCACGCTGGAAGCCTTCGTTATTCTGGGATTGATTGCCGTACTGATGCTCGCCTCTTTTACCCTCAATGCCTCCGAACTGGCGGCAATCATGCTGAAATCCCATGCCGACCCGGAGTCGTTTCTGCGTGCCGCCCGGAAGATTATGCCGGTAGCCGGGCTGCTGGCCGGCCAACTGCCCCTGCCGCAATTGGAGGTAATCCACACTGCTGCCTGGTGGGCCCATGCCCTGGCGCTGCTCGCCTTCATCTGCTATCTCCCGAACAGCAAGCATATGCATATTCTGACCGCCATTCCGAACTGTTTTTTCCGGCGCCTGGAAAAGCCGAATACCGTGCCGAGGGAAGAATTCTCCGCTGGCGCTACATTCGGTGTTGACCGTGTCGACCACTATAGCTGGAAAGACCTGCTGGATTCATTTTCCTGCACGGAGTGCGGCCGCTGCCAGAACGTCTGCCCTGCCAGCATCACCGGAAAACCGCTCAACCCACGTGCCGTAATTCATGATATCAAGATCAACCTTCTGGAGAACGGCTCTGCGCTCAAAAAAGGGGGGGCTCCCGGCAGTCCGCTTATCGGTGAGAAGGGTGAAGGGAGCGTGTCGGAGGAATCAATCTGGTCCTGTACCACCTGCGGTGCCTGTATGGAAGCCTGCCCTGTCTTTATCGAGCAGATGCCGAAAATTATCCAGCTGCGCCGCCATCTCGTGGAGACCGAAGCAAAATTTCCGGAAGAGCTGCTGAACCTGTTTGAAAACATGGAAGGGCGGAGCAACCCCTGGGGTATCGCACCGTCGGAGCGGACCAAATGGTGCAGTCAGCTGGACGTCAAGCCCTTTGATGGGGAGACGATGGAATACCTGTTCTACGTCGGCTGCGCCGGCTCCTTTGATTCCCGTAATAAACATGTCAGTGTCGCCATGGCGCAGCTTCTGGACAAGGCGGGCATTTCATGGGGAATCCTCGGCAAGGATGAGAAATGCTGCGGCGACAGCGTCAGGAGACTGGGTAATGAATTTGTTTTTGACAAGATTGCCAAAGAAAATGTGGCGCTGTTCAAGGAGCGGGGCGTAAAAAAAGTAGTGACCCAATGTCCGCACTGTTTTTCAACCCTGAAAAACGACTATCGCCAGTATGGCCTTGAGCTGGAGGTGATACACCACAGTGAACTGCTGAGAAATCTGGTTCAGGATGGCACACTTGTTCTGAACAAGACGGCTGAGGGGATGGGGACGACCGTGTTCCACGACTCCTGTTACCTGGGAAGACATAATGACGTGTACGATGCCCCGCGGGAAGTGATTGCGGCAGCGACCGGTGCAGCCCCCGCTGAAATGGAGCGCAGCAGGAACAACGCCTTCTGCTGCGGTGCCGGCGGCGGCAGGATGTGGATGGAAGAACATGTGGGTGAACGGATCAACCTGACGCGCGTCAACGAAGCGCTTGAGCAGAAGCCGGACACGATCTGTGTCGCCTGCCCCTACTGCATGACCATGTTTGAAGATGGGCTCAAAGATGTCAAGGCCGACAACGTCCAGGTCCGTGATGTGGCCGAGGTGATGGCCGAAGCGGTGCTGCGCTGAACCCTTGTTGACCGCGCGAGCGGTTGCTCTCCTGATGAGTACTGTTTTCATCTGAAACCGGATACGCCATGTTTGCTATCCGGTTTCATTGTGCCTAAAATTGACCCGGAAGAGGTAAATAAACAGATAAACCGCCCCTGAGACCTAAATCCCCAGCCGTAAGCAGAGATAAAAGAATTTTGTATGCTGCCCGTATAAGAGCTTTTTTTTTAGCGATCAGTGTGGTATTTAAACGATACTAAATTTCAATACCTCAATCAGGGGAGGCGACATGAGTTACGAAGTTAAAAACGAGCAGTTGGTCAAATGGGTAGCGGAAGTTGCGGCGCTGTGCGGACCTGAAACGATCCATTGGTGTGATGGCTCGCAGGAGGAATACGATGCACTCTGCAATCAGCTGGTGGAGAGCGGCACTTTCAAGAAACTGAATCAGGATAAGCGTCCCAACAGTTATCTGGCCTGGTCTGATCCGGGCGATGTTGCGCGGGTTGAAGACCGCACGTTTATCTGCAGTATCTCCAAGCAGGATGCCGGCCCGACTAATAACTGGATGCATCCCAAAGAGATGAAGGACACGCTGAACAAGCTTTTCAAGGGTTGTATGCGCGGCCGCACCATGTACGTCATCCCCTTCAGCATGGGGCCGCTCGGTTCCCCGATTGCCAAAATCGGCGTTGAGATTTCTGACTCACCCTATGTTGCCGTCAACATGCGCATCATGACCCGTATGGGTAAGGCTGTTGTCAACGTACTCGGCAATGGCGAATTCGTTCCCTGTCTGCACTCGGTAGGCGCTCCGCTGGAGCCGGGCCAGAAGGATGTGCCATGGCCATGCAACAAGGAAAAGTACATCGTACATTTTCCGGAAGAACGCTCTATCTGGTCATTCGGCAGCGGCTACGGCGGCAATGCACTGCTCGGCAAGAAATGCCTGGCTCTGCGGATCGCTTCCAAGATCGCCAAAGATGAGGGGTGGCTGGCTGAACATATGCTGATTCTTGGCATAGAGTCGCCGAAGGGTGAAAAAACCTATCTGGGCGCCGCTTTCCCGAGTGCGTGCGGCAAGACCAATCTCGCAATGCTTGTTCCACCGGAAAGTTTCAACAAAAGCGGCTGGAAAATAACCACCGTCGGGGATGACATCGCCTGGATCAAGCCGGGTCATGACGGCCGGCTCTATGCGATCAATCCGGAATACGGCTTCTTCGGCGTCGCTCCCGGTACTTCCGATAAAACGAACCCGAACGCCATGGCTTCCTGTGCGGCAAATTCCATTTTCACCAACGTGGCTTTGACTCCTGATGGCGATGTCTGGTGGGAAGGTATGACCGATGCCAAGCCACCGGTCCTGACGGACTGGCAGGGCAATCGCTGGACTCCTGACTGCGGCAGAAATGCGGCGCATCCAAACTCACGCTTCACCTCGCCAGCCGGGCAGTGCCCGTCAATCGACCCGGAATGGGAAAACCCCAAGGGTGTACCGATGGCGGCCTTTATCTTTGGCGGGCGCCGCAACAGCGTCATCCCGCTGGTGTATCAATCCTTCAACTGGAGCTTTGGTGTCTACCTTGCGGCCACCATGGGGTCAGAAACAACGGCTGCCGCAACCGGCGCAGTCGGGACTGTCCGCCGTGACCCGTTCGCCATGCTGCCGTTCTGCGGGTATCATGTTGCCGATTACTTTGCCCACTGGCTGCAGGTCGGGCGCACAACACCGACACCGCCGCGCATTTTCAGCGTCAACTGGTTCCGCAAGGATGCTGTCGGCAACTTCCTCTGGCCGGGTTACGGCGAAAACATGCGCATCCTTAAATGGGTTGTGGAACGGTGCAACGGCAACGCCGCTGCAGTGGAAAGCCCCCTTGGATGGATGCCGCGTTATGAGGATCTTGACTGGACCGGTCTGGACAGTGTCACTCGCGAGCAGTTCTATGAACTGACATCGGTTGATCGCGATGTCTGGAAGGAAGAAATTGTTTCCCATGAGGAGCTGTTCGTCAAAATGTACGACCGGCTGCCCAAGGAGTTCCTGCACATCCGTCAGCTCATTCTGTCCGGCCTGTGGCGTTCACCGGAACACTGGGAACAGTTCAACCCCACGGCGGAATAGATCTATTGCCTGCTTACTGTAATATCTGAACAAAAAAAGGGCACTGCGACGGCAGTGCCCTTTTTTAATCGTCAACTTCGATTTCCCGCACCCGCAGCTCTTCACCAGCCATGATTGCCACCCGGTTGCTTCCGCAGTGTTGACAGGCAGCATACAGCTCAGGCAGCGGTGTTTCTCGTCCGCATTCCTGGCAGAGCCCCCTGCCGGCAACACGGATAATGACGAGCCGGGCACTTTCCAGCAGGGTTTCCCGGCTGCATGCCTCAAAACAGAATTCGACAGCTTCCGGCACAACGCTGCTTAACTCTCCTATTTCAACATCGATTGAATGGACCCGGCGACCAGCGGCATGTTCAAGGCAGAGGTCAATAATCCCCTGGGTAATGGACATCTCGTGCATAGGTTCTCCGATCTAAGTATAAAAAAAGCCTGCAAGGCAATTGCCCTGCAGGCTTTAGTGTACTTTCCCGAGAGGGAAAGTAAATTATTTCTTTTCTGCAGGAGCAGCTACAGGAGCAGCGCCGGCTTTAGCGGACATCGGAGCCTGAACAGGCTTCGGTGCCTCAACAGCAGGAGCAGGGGCAGGAGCTTCTTCTTTTTTCTTGCAGCCAGCAGCAAAAACAGTAGCGAGTGCGAGTACCAGGGTCAGAGAGATCAGCTTTTTCATGTGTTATACCTCTTTCTTTTGTGTAATTACCATTTAAACGCAATGCGCATGGTTTCTAAATCGGCCTTGAAATATACGCAAATTATTGAGAGAGTCAAGTTTTTTTTTGGGTAGCGGGTTTATTTATGACATTTTATTTTTTTTGTATGAGCTTTTCTGCCTCATGAACAATCGCTTCAAGATCGAGCAGGGTCACATCACCATCGGGCAGCCAGAGTGTTGCAGTGGCAAACGCGCCATCTGACGGCATCTGATGGGTCAGTTCCTCCCCGGCGGCAATCCTGATCACCGTCTCAACAAGAAAAGCCAGAGAGGCAACTTCACGGTGGAGCACAACGATCTTTCCGGAGTGCTTGCTCTGGGCCAGGCCAAGTAGAAGAGCCAGGTCCATGACTGCAACAATATCGCCATGGAAATTCAGAACGCCACTGTAGCAGGCCGGCACCAGTGGTACGGCTGATATCCGGGGCGAGTCGCCGACTTCGGCAACGACAGTCAGGTCAAGTCCGTAGCGTACGCCCTGAAGAGAAAAAACAAGATATTTCCCATCACTGTTCGTCATGGCAGGGCTTCACCCGTTATCGATCCGGAAGCGCTCCACTACAATCATCAATTCCTCTGCAAGATGGGTAAGTTCCCTGGTTGCATTGGCCATATTCTGCATTGCCGCCAACTGTTCCCCCGTTGCTGCGGAAACCTGCACGGTTGCTGCCGCGTTATCATCAGCCACCTTGGCGATTTCATCGACCGCAGTGACCATTCGGGCCGAGCCCTCTTTCTGCATCAGTGACAGGTCTGCAATGCTGGATGCTTTGCGCTCTGTATCAAGAACGGTCTTGAGTATCTCCTGAAACGCGCTGGCGGTGATATCGATGTTATTCTTTCCTTCCTTTATGCTGTGGGAGCTTTCCAGTATGATCTCATGCACCTTGTCGCTCTCTCTGCGCAGATCTTCAATCATATTGCCGATATCAGCAGCCGATTGCGATGAACCGTCGGCAAGTTTCCGGACTTCTTCAGCAACAACCGCAAAGCCTTTACCGTATTCACCCGCCCGGGCTGCCTCAATGGAAGCGTTAATCGCCAGTAGATTGGTCTGCCGGGCGATGTCCCCGATACAATCAGCAACCCTGCCGACTTTTTGGAGTTTACCGTTGAACATGTCGAACTGCTGGCCGATCTGCTCCTGTTTTTCAAGGAATTCCTTCATTCGTTCAAGGGAATCATTGGCAAGTGTACCGCCGTGCTGGGCCGTCAGGCTCGTTTCCCGTGCTGTTTTGGCAGTTTCCCGCGCCCGGGCGGCAACCAGTTCAATTGAAATGGCCATTTCACGGATTGTCATGGAGCCCTTCTCGACCAGCCGGGCCTGTGTCTCCGCACCCCGTGAAATCTGTCCGATCGCCTGGGCAACCTCCTCCGTCGAAGCATTGATTTCCTGGGCGGTCGAATTAATTTCGCGTGCCGATTCAGTGAGCTGTCCGGACGTTTTTTTTATGTGCCGGACCAACTCACGCAGATTCTGAAGCATCAGATCAATCAGGTAGGCAAGCTCATGAATTTCATCCGGAATCCGGGATGGGCGAAGAGTTACCTCTCCGGTCAGATCACCGCGGCTAATGGATTTTGCGGAGTCGGCCAGCTTTTCAATGTTGGCGGTAAATCCTTTTGAAAACAGCCATCCCAGAATAAGGCCGGTCGTCATTGCGACCACATATCCGAGAACCCCGCTTAACTCGGGGGAATAACCAAGCCGCGCCACCGCTCCGGGGCTGAAAGCGACCGCAGCGACAACCACAATAAAACCGATAGTGAATTTATAGCCTATTGGAATGCGCATGCTCGCCCTCCGGAGGTGAATCAATGGATAATATCTCAGCTAACGGTTTCGGCCGACACCAGCCCTTTTCTCCTGTTTTATAATGCATTAAGTAGCACGAAGCGGCCTGTGACGCAACTGCTAGAAAACAGCTCCGTATTTCTCAAGATCCGGCACTGACCGCCGGCAGAATAATCCATTGCGGCGTCATCCAGCGCGGTGCTACAGTGCAAGCCTTCTCAGCCTTCTGCGGAGCCCCTGTTTTGCCCGGGATGCCTCTGCAGAGGCATCAGAGACCCCTCATGGGGAAAGGCGGAAGTGGTGCGACGGTTACTCCCGCACCAGGACACGATGATACGACGAACAGCACTGATCATACTTCTCGCATATGCCGGCTTCGGCGCTGCTGAAGCGGCTGACTACGGAATCGTGCACACCCCGGCCCCGGTTTTGAACAGTCCCGATTTTGTATCGGTCTTTGGTGGGAAAAACGGTCTTGCATTGAAAACGGATCGCTGCGGTCAGACCAGGGAGCTTGAATATATCGCGTTACCCGGTTCAGCAGTCACAATCCTGAAGAAACTGAAGTCCGGAGCGGTTGACATCTGTCAGGTTGAAACAAAAGAATATTCAGCCGGGCCGAACGTCCGGTTGTACCTGGAGTGCCGTTTTCTGACACTGAAGGAGAGCATGCCTGCCGAGCGCCAGCCGGAGGCACCGACACGTGCAACAGTTATCTCAGCACTCAGAGCGGCCGCAGACAGGCCATATGTGTGGGGGGGAAATACACCGTTCGGAGTCCCCGAATTGGCGGCCTGGTTCCCCGGCGGAATCAGTGGGGGCGAGCGGGAACGGCTGACGCTGGCCGGTCTGGATTGCTCAGGGCTGCTCTACCACGCCACCGGCGGCTGGACCCCGCGCAACACTTCCCAGCTGGTTTCCTACGGTCACGCGGTGGTGATTGCGGGTAACTCGGCGGCTGAACTAGCGGCAAAGCTTCTCCCGCTTGATCTGATCGTCTGGAACGGTCACGTTGTTATCGTGCTGGACCGGTTCACTGCTGTTGAAAGCCGCCTTGACTGCGGTGCACCCGGTAATGGCGGTGTTGTGAGCACATCGTTGCCGGAGCGTTTAGCCGCCATTATGCGAACACGACATCCGGCAGATGTCTGGCCAACTGCGAAAAAAAGTCCGCCTGTTTTTGTCGTTAGGCGCTGGTACCCGCTCTGATGTGCTGCGCATAGCCATAAATTGTTCTGTCCGGCAAAATAATAATTGACTTGTACACAATAGTTGGGTATAAAACTCATCCTTCCGCGCATCACTGGGCCTGATTCCTTAAATGGAACTGTGCGGTAGGTTCATTCATACGTCCCCTTCGTCTAGCCCGGCCCAGGACACCGCCCTTTCACGGCGGCGACACCGGTTCAAATCCGGTAGGGGACGCCAACAACTAATCCGGTACAGTCCGGTTAAGTACAAAAAGCCTTGAGAAATCAAGGCTTTTTTTGTTTTTGCTTGTCCGACATGATCCGCCTTGGTATGATGAAATCCAGATACTTTGATGGTGTTCTTGGTGGTGTCTCCTAAAACCACAAAAGCAAACACCACCAAAAAATGGAGGAAGCCATGCCTAAACGAATTGTGCCTCTTACGGATCTTCAGCTTAAAACTGCAAAACCAAAAGTAAAAGAGTACAAGCTTTCTGATGGCGGCGGCCTTCATCTGCTCATCACACCCAGCGGCGGGAAGCTGTGGCGATGCAATTACCGCTTTGATGGAAAGCAAAAGACCCTCTTCCTTAAATCCTACCCCGAAATAACCCTTTCAGAGGCACGAAAAGCTCGTGATGATGCTCGACAACTACTGGCGAATGGCGTAGATCCTGGCGCTGTAATTAAGGCCCAGAAAATACAAGTGCAATTGCATGCCGAAATTGTTTTAAATACGTTTGAAAAAGTTGCGAAGGAGTGGCTACTTAAAAATTCTCCGCAATGGAGCGACAGCCATATCAAGACGATTACAGGTCGACTTGATCGCGACGTTTTCCCTGTTTTTGGAGATCGTGCAGTTACCAGCATAACCAGAAATGATGTTAAATGTTTGATGGAAAAAGTTGCCGCACGTGGAACGATAGAGACTGCAGACAGAATTAAGCTCTATTGCCGACAGATTTTGCGGTATGCCCTAAATAATGACATGATCGAATCAAATCCGATCGATGACATGAAAGATATATTAGCCAAGCGGGTACCAGGTCATCATGCTGCATTGACGGATCCCAGGAAAGTTTCTCAACTTCTGAGAGCTATAGATGGATTCGATGGGTCATTTGTCGTCAAATGCGCATTACAGCTCGCACCGTTGCTGTTTGTCCGCCCTGGTGAACTTCGGGCGGCTGAATGGTCAGAGATTGATCTCGATAATGCTGAATGGAACATCCCTGCAATAAAAATGAAAATGAAATCAGATCACCTTGTACCTCTTTCTCAACAGGCGATCGCAATTTTGAAAGAGCTGGTGCCTTTGACCGGTGGCAAGAAATATGTTTTCCCGTGCTATCGCACAAATTCACGTTGTATGAGTGAGAATGCTTTGACGGCCGCTCTTCGCCGGCTAGGTTACATCCAGGGGGAAATGACTCCTCACGGATTCCGGGCTATGGCAAGAACCATCCTTGACGAAGTATTGAACCAGCGCGTTGACTTCATTGAGCACCAGCTTGCACATGCAGTCAAGGACCCTAATGGAAGAGCTTATAACAGGACAGCACACCTTGATGAACGTAAAAAAATGATGCAGTTGTGGGCTGATTATCTCGACAGTATCAAAGTGTTGCGAACGCTTTAGACTCGGCAGCGCACCTGCTGCCTTCGTAATCCAATCTGAGCCACATGCAACGGCCATTACCTCGATAGCGGGGTAATGGCCGTTTTTTAGTTTAAACGCATAATTTGCAGTCATTACACAAAGGACCTTCCCCCCCCTACAGATATTCCAAGTAGGACAATATGTTCCGAACAAGTCCGGACATGTCCGTTAATCCTAAATCTGTACCATGGAGGCTCTATGCACAACTCATCCCTTCCCGAGACCGGCTTTGTCCGGCTACCCGACATCATCGGCAACGCAAAGGCCGATCCGCCTATTAAACCTGTATATCCTGTAAGCCGTTCGACTTGGTGGGAGGGTGTGAGGTCCGGACGCTATCCCCAGCCAGTAAAGCTCGGTCCCCGAATAACAGCCTGGCGGGTTGAGGATATTCGGGCACTGATCGAACGACATTCAAGGGGGTAATTGATGAGCGTAGAACATTTTATCGATACCATCCGTAATGTTACCGGCGGCGCACCGGCATATGAAGCACTCGTGCCGGGTAAAATGATCAGATTCGCCACCAGTGACCGGAGAGGCGATGATTCCGGTTGGTGCAAACTCTTCGAGGACCGCGAAAGCGGAGTTTTCGGCTGCTGGCGTCACGGTATATCAGATAACTGGCAGTCCCGAAAGAACAGGACACCGGAAGAGCAGGCCGCCTTGATGGTCCAGGTGCAACAGGCAAAAGCCGAAGTCGCCTGTATTGAGGAAGAACTCAGGGCCAAGTGCCGGGAAAAATCAGCAAAACTATGGGAAAAAGGGCGCGATGTTGAGGCACGACATCTCTACTTGGTGGCAAAGAATATCAAGCCTTATGGAAGTAAGCAATTGGGGCGCTTACTCATGCTACCGGTACGGGACATCAATGGTGTGCTTCACGGCCTACAATTCATCATGCCGGATGGCACCAAACGCTTCAAGAGCGGTACCGCCGTTACCGGTTGCTATCACGCGATCGGTAAGCCGAATGGGAAGATCCTGATTGCCGAAGGCTTTGCCACCGGCGCATCCCTGCACGAAATCACCGGCTATGCCGTAGCCTGCGCTTTCTCTGCCGGCAATCTGAAACCGGTCGCCGTGGCTCTCAGGGAAAAGTATCCCGATACGGTTTTGGTTATTTGTGCTGATGATGATCATCTCACCGAAGGCAATCCCGGTTTGACCAAAGCCACCGAAGCTGCGATGGCTGTCTCCGGTCTACTTGCCGTCCCCTGTTTTTCTGAGACCAGGGAACCAAAGGATACCGATTTCAACGATCTGGCCAGACTGGCAGGACGGGAAGCTGTTGCAGGCTGTATCGAAGCGGCAGCAGTGACTGCCGATCAGATCCCGTTATCTACTGACTCTGAGCCCGAAAACCCTGATTACCAGTTTGATGCCGTCATTCAGAGACTATCAAAGCTCTCCCCGTTGCAGTACGACCAGGTACGCAAACAGGAAGCAAAAGCGCTCGGCGTCCGTCCCGTTACCTTGGATGCTGTTGTCAGGGATGCCCGCAAGGGAACTGTTGCCGACGATCTTCCTTTCGCCGAAGTTGAACCATGGCCGGATGCTATAGATCCGACGCAACTATTGACAGATATTGCCGCCACGGTTCGGCGCTTCATAGTCTGCGACAGAGAAATCGCCCATGCTGTTGCCTTATGGGCTGCCATGACCTGGTTTATCGAAGTTGTACAAGTCGCACCACTGGCAGTCATTACTGCTCCTGAGAAGCGCTGCGGCAAGTCGCAGCTCCTCTTTCTTCTGGGGAGACTATCAGCCCGGGCGATCACCACCAGCAGCATTTCCCCGGCGGCCTTGTACCGGACCATTGATGCCTGGTGTCCCACCCTGTTGATCGATGAGGCTGACGCTTTCATGCGGGACAACGAGGAACTGCGTGGGATTCTCAACAGCGGTCACACCAGGGAGAGCGCCTATGTCATCCGCACTGTTGGTGACAGTTTCACCCCAACCAAGTTCAACACGTGGGGAGCAAAGGCCCTGGCCGGTATCGGTCATGTTGCCGATACCCTCATGGATCGGGCCGTCATTTTTGAGTTACGGCGCAAACTCCCCCATGAAAAGGTTGAACGTATCCGCTATGCCGAACCTGGCCTGTTTGATGATCTGCGTTCGAAGCTGGCACGATTTGCCGAGGATTACAGCGATCAGGTACGACAGGCCCGACCTCCGTTGCCCCACAGCCTGAATGACCGGGCCCAGGACAACTGGGAGCCATTGCTGGCCATCGCCATGTCAGCGGGCAACGAATGGTTTCAGCTCGGCACCACGGCTGCATTAAAACTCTCCGGCAACGAGAGTGCTGCACAGACGATCGGAACTGAACTGCTTGCCGACATCCGGGAAATCTTTGGTGGTGACTTGGACCGAATCACCACGGCAGAGTTGATCCGGCTGTTGTGCTCCGACGCGGAGAAACCGTGGGCGACTTTCAACCGGGGCAATGCGATTATGACCCTGCTTCGAGACGAAAGCGCCAGCGACTATTGCCGCCAGCTTTCTCAGAAGGTGTGGGCAGGACAATGCAACCTGGTAGCGAAAGGATTCCGGCAGGGAGGAGTTGCAGGGTTTGGGCTGAGGCGTATGCTATTGGATGAAGCCGGTAGACCCAAGCAGGAACTGGCGATGGGGCAGCGGAAAAGCCTGCTCACCGAACGGGTGATTCTGATGCCGGGACCGGATGACGAACTTCGGATTGTGAGCTGGATTTATGACCAGTTCATTGCCGGGGGAAGTGAAACTGAAATTGCGGTGCAGTTGAACAGACAAGGGGTGAAAACCCATTTTGGGCGTCCATGGTCACGAGGAACTGTGTGCGAAGTGCTCACCAATGAAAAATATGTCGGCAACAACTTATTCAATCGCACATCTGGCAAGATGAAGAGCAAAGCCAAACCCAATCCGGAAAACGAATGGGTGCGTAAGGAACGCGCCTTTGAGCCCATAGTGGACATGGAACGCTTCTGGACCGTCCAAGGGATCTACCGGGAACGGAACAAAAAGACTACTGACGACGAACTATAGCAAGGGCTGCGGGATTTATATGCCAAGCAAGGACGCCTTTCAGCGCGGATCATTGACGAAGCGGATTATTTGCCACCCAGTGGTCTTTTTAGTACTCGCTTCGGCGGACTTTTGCGGGCCTACCAGATGATCGGTTATGCCCCGAAGCACGACTATAGGTATATTGTCATCAACCAACGGTTGCGCGCCCTTCATGCTGAA